>NZ_JBSGUP010000981.1:0-2107 GCF_053607985.1 Streptomyces sp. NPDC055078 | reverse complement strand
TCACCGTCGTCCGCTCGATCGGCGGGACGGACGGCAAGAACGCCGCCAAAGCCATCCGCTCCGCGCGCCGCCGCTGACGGCTGCCCGCGTCGCCCCGACATCCGCCGGGGCGGCAAGGGGAGCCGGGACAGCCCCGGCCCGGGGGGAGCGGTATGGCGTTCAAGGCAGGCGAAAAGGTCCTGATCACGGCGTGCGCGGACGACCCCCGCGCGGTCGGCAGGACGGGCCGGATCGTAGACGAGGTGCCGCCCGGACCGCTGACAGCCGGTCGGTGGACCGTCCACCGCATCAGCGTGTTCATCGGCCCGGTCCTGTGCCACCCGCACGAGCTGGAGCGTGCCTGACGGTCGCCCGTCCGCCCCGGGGTCTCCCGGGACGGGCGGGGTGCCGGACAGACCGGCCCCGGAGACGGAGCACCCCTATGGCACAGCAGGAAGAGCGCGAACCCAAGCTCACCACGGGCGAGAAGGCCCAGGTCGCGTGGTACATCGCGCGGATGGCGAAGCGCGGGATCGCTGCCCGCAACTCGCCCACGGGCGACGTCTACCAGACCGACCTTCAGCGGAAGTTGGAGCGGGTCCTTGAGCAGGCGCGCAAGCGCGAGGAACGCGAAGCCAAGACCAAGAGCTAGCTACCCCGGGGCGACCGCCCGCTCTCGCCAAAGAAGCGCGGTCGCCCCGAGCCCATCCACTACTCATCGAGCAGCAGGGAGATTTCAGCATGACGGACGGCAATGTCGTTCATCTCTTCAAACCCTCACCGGGTGCGGACGCCC
This sequence comes from Streptomyces sp. NPDC055078, assembly GCF_053607985.1. Lineage (NCBI taxonomy): Bacteria > Bacillati > Actinomycetota > Actinomycetes > Kitasatosporales > Streptomycetaceae > Streptomyces > Streptomyces sp. NPDC055078. The sequence continues at coordinate 1,332 of NZ_JBSGUP010000981.1, read as the reverse complement.
CGGTGTCCCCCGTGGTCACGCCCGCCCCTGGCCTTGCCGGTGCCGGTGGTGTGGCTGGTCGGGTGCCGTTGTGGGTGCGTTCGGGTCGTGCGGTGCGTGCGGCTGTGGCGGATGAGCGGACCCGGGTGGCGTGTGGTCTGGTGGTGCGGCACGGCTCCTACGTCGTCGGTGGCGGGCGGGTCGTGGTCCGCCGGGCGTGGGACGGGCGTACCGCCGCACGGTATGAGCGGATGATCCGCGCGGCCGAAGCGGCGGGGAACTACGAGGCGGCTGCTGAGTGGGAGGACCGGGGCAGGCAGTTTCGGGCGGCGCGTCATCAGCGCCGGATGGACCTGATCACCGCCCCGCAGCGGGCCGCGAAGAGCGCGGTCATGGGCTCAGCCCTGGGTGCGGGCGGTCTGCTCGCTCTCGGGATCGCGCTGGCGGTCGCCAACGAGGACATCGGTGATGTCCTGGCCCCGACGATGGCCGTGATCGAGCTGGTCCGGTGGACCGTCGTGATCGTGTCCGTGGTCTGGGGCCCGCTGATGGCTGTTGGTCCGTGGCTCGCCCTGCTCGGTCTGTGGGCGGTGGGACGGCACCGGCAGACCGCCCCGCAGTGGGCACTCCCGGCCGACCAGCGCACCAGCGTGGAAGGTGCTCCGGTCACTCCCTCGATCGTGGTCACCGCCCTGCGCGATCTGGGGATCGCTCCGCTCAAGGCAGCGATCCGGGAGATGGGCGACGCCGGGGCCGCGATGCTCGGCCCGATCCGGATCGCGGGATGCGGCGTGGAAGTCGATGTGACCTTGCCGTCAGGGGTGTCGACGGACGAAGTGCAAAAGCGCCGGCGGAAGCTCGCCGAGAATCTCGCCCGGCACGAACACGAGGTGTTCATCATGATTCCGCAGGCCGCGCGCACGGTACGGCTGTGGATCGCCGATTCCGGTGCACTGGATGAGCCGATCGGCCCGTCCCCGCTGGTCACCGACCCGACCCTGACCGCCGACCTCTACACCGGCCGCGCCCCCTGGGGTCAGGACCTGCGCGGAGACGCCGCCCTACTCAGCCTGCTGCAACGGCATCTGCTGATCACCGGTCTGTCCAACCAGGGCAAAACCGCCTCGCTGCGCGCCCTGGCGCTGTGGCTGGCGCTGGACACAAGCGTTGAGTTCCGGCTCGCCGACCTCAAAGGGGTGGGCGACTGGCGCATGTTCGAGGGACTGGCCACCGTCCTCATCCAGGGCCCGACCGACGCTCACGTCATCCAGGCGACCGGGATGCTGGAAGACGCCGTGCGGGAGATGGAACGCCGTATCACCGCGCTGGAGCAGTCCGGCGCGACCGACGGGG
>NZ_JBSGUP010000980.1:0-2116 GCF_053607985.1 Streptomyces sp. NPDC055078 | reverse complement strand
CCGCGTACCGTCCACGCCCCGCGTACCGTCCACGCCCCGCGTACCGTCCACGCCCCGCGTACCGTCCACGCCCCGCGTACCGTCCACGCCCCGCGTACCGTCCACGCCCCGCGCACCGTCCACGCCCCGCGTGACGGGCAAGCCGTCCGAGCGGGCAAGCCGTCCGAGCGGGCGGGATCGTGAAACCGGCCATTTCCGCCGGCGAACGTGGCGGATGCCCTGTGCCCTCATTGCCAACCCGCCCCCGCCCTGCTCCTGGCGGCGGCGATCGGACCCCTGCGCCCACCACTGGCCGGCCCGCCGCTGACCCGGGCCGAACGCGCCGTGGCCGCGCGCGGGCACTGACCCCGGCGGGACGCGCTCAGGCGAGCCGCAGCTCGGGCCGGTAGATGTCGAACCAGTGGTGGAGGTCGAGCACCCGCTCGATCCCCAGCCGGCCGTCACCGGGCAGCGACGCCGCGTCGACCCGTACGGCATCCGCCAGCCAGCGCCGGTCGACCAGTTCGAAGACCGGATCGCCGCGGTCCGCCAGTACGTCGGCCGCCTGTTCCTGGAGGGCCTTGGCGTAGCCGGGGTCCTGGGTCGTCGGATAGGGGCTCTTGACCCGGTCCACCACGGACGCGGGCAGCACCTGCCGGACCGCCTCGCGCAGCAGACTCTTCTCCCGGCCGTCCGAACACTTCATGGACCACGGGGTGTTGTAGACGTACTCCACCAGCCGGTGATCGGCGAACGGCACCCGCACCTCCAGACCGACCGCCATCGACATCCGGTCCTTGCGGTCGAGCAGGGCGCGCACCAGCCGGGTCAGATGGAGGTGACAGACCGTCCGCATCCGCTGCTCGGCCGCGGAGGTCCCGGGCAGCTGCTCCACCCCGGCGACCGCGCTCGCGTACTGGTCCGCGATATAGCCGGGGATGTCGAGCCGCCGCCGGATCTCCGGGTGGAGCAGGGCGGTGCGGTCGATGGTGTGGGAGTTCTGGAAGGCCAGCCAGGGGAACGTGGGCGCGTCCCGGGCGGCCGGATGGTGGAACCAGATGTATCCGCCGAACAGTTCGTCGGCGAACTCGCCGGACAGGGTGACGGTGGACCGCTCACGGATCGCCCGGAAGAGCAGATACATCGACGAGTCGATGTCACCGAGCCCGATCGGCATGTCCCGGGCCCGCACCACGGCCCGGCGCAGTCCGGGGGAGACGAGGTCCCCCGAGTCGAGCACCACACTGTGGTGGTCGGTGCCCACATGGGCGACGGCGTCCCGGATGAAGGGCGCGTCGGGTGTGTCCCGCATCTCGTCCGGCGCGAAGTTCTCCTCCAGACCGGCGAAGTCCACCGAGAACGTCCGCAGCCGCTCCCCGGACCCGGCGGCGGTGAGCGCCGTCACCGCGCTGGAGTCGAGCCCGCCGGAGAGCAGCGCGCACAGCGGTACGTCGGAGACCGACTGCCGCCGCGAGGTGTCGGTGAGCAGCTCGCGTACCCGGTCCACGGTGGCGGTGAGGTCGTCGGTGTGCTCGGTGGTCGGCAGCGACCAGTAGGTACGGTGCCGGATGCCCCGCCGGGTCACGGTGACGGCCGTCCCGGGCTCCACCTCCCTCATGTCCTTCCACAGTGACCAGCCCGGGGCCTTGGTGAAGCCGATCAGCTCGTGCAGACACTCCAGGTCGACCACACGGCCCGCCAGCGGGTTGGCGAGGACGGCCTTGGGCTCGGAGCCGAAGAGCACACCGTCCGGGGTCGGCTGGAAGTAGAGGGGCTTGACGCCCATCCGGTCGCGGACCAGGACGAGCTTGTCCTCCCGCTCGTCCCACACGGCGAACGCGTACATCCCGTTGAGCCGTTCCGCCAGGTGCTCGCCCCACTCCAGATACGCGGTGAGGACCACCCCCGCCCACCGCGCCGAACCGGTGCCCGGCGCGCACGGCCCGGTCCGCCGCCTCGCGCACGGTGGTGCCCAGAAGAGCGGCCCCGCCCCGACCCCCGCCGACCTGCGCACCCACCTCACCGGCCGCGGCCTCGCCTCCTTCAAGATCCCCGACGAACTCCGGGTCCTGCCCTCCCTCCCCCGCACCCCCATCGGCAAAATCGACAAGAACGCCCTGGTCACGCTCCTGACACC
>NZ_JBSGUP010000979.1:0-2116 GCF_053607985.1 Streptomyces sp. NPDC055078 | reverse complement strand
GTCGTGCCAGGTCCCGGCGAGCCGTGCGTGGCCGGGGTTCTCGGAGCCGTACTCGTCGTCGTCGCCGTACGCGTCGGACTCCTGGGGCTGCGGCTCACGCGCCCACCAGTCCGGGTCGTGTCCCGTCTGCACCGGACGGCCGCCCTGGCGCTGCTCCTCGCTGATACGGGCAGCGGCCCGCGCGCCCGCCCGGTAGGCGGCGATGGCGCCCGCCCTGGCGGCCCGTACGTCCGGCACCCCGCCTCCGCCGGTGCCGGGGGCCGGGGCCGGGACCTGCTGGTCAGGCTGTTCCCGTTCCCCGGGGTGGACACCGTCGTCGTACTCGTAGCCGCTGTCGTCGTGGGGGTGGCCCGAGGGGGCGCCGTAGCCGTCAGCGGGGCCGGTGCCGGTGAAGGTGCCGCTGAAGGTGTCGACATCGGTGCCCGTATCGGTGCCGGTATCGGGTGAGGGGTCTCCGGGCGGCGCTTCGGGGGCCTCGAACGGCACCGGCGCGTATCCGCACAGCGCCTCCTCGGCCGCGCCTGCCGCGAGCCCGGTGAGCACCACCCGCCCGTCGTCGCAGACCAGGACCGTACGGGAGGTGATGTTCCGGTGGATCCAGCCGTGGGCGTGCAGCACGCTCAGGGCGGTCAGCACATCGGATGCGACCTCGGCGGCCCGGTAGGGGGAGAGGGGTTTGTCGGCGAGGAGCGCGGCGAGCGGGCGGGCCGCGACGCGCTCGCTCACTATCCACAGCGAACCGGCCTCCGCGAAGACGTCGAAGACCTGGTCCAGGCGGGGATGGTCGGGGATCTGCGCGGCGGCCTGGGCCGCTTCGACGGCGCGCAGTACGGCGGGGTCCGTGGGCCTGCGGGTGGTGCGCCCGGGGGTCCTCCTGGGCACGGGCGCTCCGGCCCGGCCGTCGGCGTCGACGACCTCGGCCTCCACGACCTCCGGCAACGGCACCTGTCGCAGCAGGACTTCCTGTCCGCTGTAGGTGTCGAACCCGCGGGTCTCGGCCAGATCGTACTCGTCGGAGGGGGGCAGGGGCAGGCGATAGCGGTCGGCGAGCACCCTTCCCGCATAGTCGTCCACGTCGCCTCCCCTCACAGCGCGCTGCCCGCTCGCACGGCTCCCCGTCCGGGCGGTCCGCCCGCCTCCCCCTGGGGGCGGTCTACCCGCTCACACGGTCGCGGAGTCCGCCGCGAAACGCCAGAACACCAAAACGTCAATTCGGGTCAATTTTGGTCGTTCTGCGACCCGTTGCGGCTGCGTACCGTCCGCGACCTCTCACGATACGTGCCCGGCTCAGTCCTTGGGCTTAAATGTCGCGAACGCCGTATCCCGCAGCGTCTTGCACTCCGCCTTGTCCCACTCGGTCGCCTTGCAGCTGATCATGATGGAGTACCCGCGCTTGGCGTCCACCTTGAATCCCCGGTTGAGAACACGGACCCGGTGGCCCTGCTGATCGCGCTCGAACTCCCAGTCGGCGACGGTCGGATAGCCCTTGTACTCGACCGGCCGTATGTACCGGTGCTTGTAGTTGTCGCTGGCGGCGGCGGTCGCGGTCATCGCGGCGGCCCAGGCGGCCTCGGCGTCGTCCTTGGGGCTGGCGTTGAAATCGACCTGAATCCGGGGGAACCCGCCGCCGCTGCTGAATATCCCGCCCGAGTTCCGTCCGGCTATGCCGGTCTGCTTGAAGCCCTTCGGCATGGCCATGGTGAAGCGGAACGCGTCGCTCGAAACCGTGGTGTACCCCGCCGGCACACCGCTGCCCACGGGAGCACCGGCCCCGGGCGGCTTCGCACCGTCGTCGCCCTTGCCCGGACCGCCCTCGACGGAGTCGTCCCGGCCCGGGCCGGCCGGGTCCGGTTTGCCCGTCGTACCGTCCGTGGGGTCGGTTCCGGAGTCACCCTCCGGGGGATTGCCCGCGCCGCCCGGGGTCTTGGCGGCGTCCGAGGCCGGTGTGTCCTGCTTGCCCTTGGCCCCCTTGTCCTTGTCGCCGTCACCGAGTGTCAGGAAGAGCACCGTGGCGACGATCGCGAGCGCGACCACAACCGCGACGATCACCAGGGTGCGCCGGGGCACCACATCGGTGAGCGGCGCCAGCGTCCGCGCAGCCCGCTGGACGGGCGGC
>NZ_JBSGUP010000978.1:0-2121 GCF_053607985.1 Streptomyces sp. NPDC055078 | reverse complement strand
GCCTATGCGTCAGCGGCGGCCCTGAGCGGCCGTGAGGGTGGTGCCGCGCGGGCGCAGCTCTCGTTGACTGCGGGTGGCATGGCTCGGGTCAAAGCAGTGAACGGCGCTAGGATGCCCCTTCGCGGCGCGCTGGAGGCAGAAGGAGGTCCCTCTCGGGGTGCTGTTCGCCGGTTACGCTGCCGCTGACGCCCAGGTCTGAGCGTGCGGCCTCGTGGAAGGCATTGATCGAGCGGAACACGGCGCGATTGCGCTCGCGCCACTCTTCCAGGCTTCCCGTGACCTTCCCGTGCGCCTGCCAGTCGACCTCAAGGCAGACAGCATTCAGGTCGTGCGCCGCTTCAACGACGTCGTCGCCACCGAGGAGCATGATCCGTTCGAAGGCTCGTCCTCGTAGTCGGCCGGCTTCGGACATCTCCGCGAGGATCTCGGGCTCGGGCTGTTCGCGCTCGCGCAGGCCCTCGCGGGTCTCGTAGAGCTGGACCGCGAGGAAGATGCAGGCCCGGACTGTATCGATGTAGCCCTCGTAGGCATCGAGCTTCTTGTCGTCCCACCGCGTCATGAGCGCGTGCCGATTGCGGCTCCGCTCCATGACGAAGTTGGTGAGGTGCGTCGTGAGCGCACCCAGCAACACAGCAGCGACCGTGACGAGCTGCTCGCCGGTCCCCATGCTTCCCCCAGACGCGGACCACTCCTAAAGATGTCTGGACGATCTTACGAGTGCGGCAATCTCGTGGGAACGGGCTTGCTGAAACAGGAGGCGTCACTCGGCGTCACAGCGAATGGGGGCCGTATGAAGGCGTGGGTGACGCTGTGACAGCTGTGACAGCGCCCATGTTTCAGCGTTCTGAACGCGACTGACCTGTGACAGCGATGATTGATCCATTGCCACCGAAGTTTGACTGGTGGGCTGCTGACGGTCTGGGGGAACGGTGGGGGCACCGGCACTTGCGTACGGCGATGCCGCGTTATCGGCCTTTGAACTGGACTTCTTCGAACCAGGACGACAGCCACCGGCACCAGCTCAGCACCCGCTACGGACTCGACCGCCGCATCGTCCGCATCGCACTCCAGCATCAGCAACCACGCGGACCCAGGCGCCACACCCACAACCTCATCACGCTCCTGGCCGCGATCGACCCCGCCGAGCTGCACGACATACTCACACCAGTGACGCCGGCACCGCCCCCGGGTGTCCTATCCAGTGAAGGTTGAGCGGTTCTCATCGAAGATTGAGCGGGCCGACCAGGGCGGGACGGACAGGTCGAGCACGTCCAGCCAGGGGTCTCCACAAAAACCTGTTGGCGAACCACGGCGCCCACTGCTACTTTCCCGGAGGCCGTGCGAGAGAACGAGGAGGTGGTACCCGTGAACGCAGTATCGACATGGGTGCTCCCCTCCGGGGTCACGGTCGGGCAATAGGTCGTCCGGGAGCGCCGTCTCTGAGCACTTCCGAAAGGCACGACCATGCAATTCACCTCCGAGCAACGCCACGCCGACGGCATCCTCGAACGCGAATTCACCCTCGGCGAGATCCCCGGCATCCTGTGGACGCCCGCATCCGTATCCGAACCGACGCCGCTGATCCTGATCAGCCCCCCTCCCCTCGGGCTGCGCAAGATGTACCCCCGACTGGTGGCCCGAGCCCGGCACTCCGCGGCGGACGGCTTCGCCACGGCCACCATCGAGCTCCCCGGAAGCGGCGACCGGCCCCGTTGGCCCGCCGCCGAGCAGGCCCTCGCCGACCTGCGCCGGGCACTGGAGGCCGGCGGACCGGTCACCGACGAGATCATCGATGCCCTCATCCTCCCCCTGGTCGACAAGGCGGTCCCGGAATGGCAGGCCGCCCTGGACGCCCTCCTGTCGCTGCCCGAGATCGGCGGCCCGGTCGGCTACTCGGGAGGAGTGATCTCCATCGGCACCCGGCTGGCGATGGTCGAGCCGCGCATCTCGGCCGCCGTTCTGTTCGCCGGGAGTTTCGTCCCTCGTGCCATGTTCGAGGAGGCCCGCCAGGTCACCATTCCGCTGCACGTCCTGCTGCAGTGGGACGACGAAGGCAACGACCGACAGGCGGCCCTGGACCTGTTCGACGCCTTCAGCTCCAAGGAGAAGACTCTGCACGCC
>NZ_JBSGUP010000977.1:0-2123 GCF_053607985.1 Streptomyces sp. NPDC055078 | reverse complement strand
CTCCGTCAATGAGTGAGGACTCACTCCGCCCACTCCTCCGCACTCGGCCGCTTGCCGATGACAGCCCACCGGGACCACAGCTCCCGGTCCGGGACGCCGACCCGGGAGAGGTCCCGTACCCACCGAGGGCCGGGAGTCCGGTGATTCAGACGGCGCGGATGCTCTTCACGAGGTCCGTGATCCGCGCGTACTCCGGAGTGGTCTTGAACGCTTCCTCTTCCGGATCGATGACCTCAAAGCTGTGTCCGCCCGGATGACCGTCGAAGAGCGTGCAGGCTTCGTCCTGCACCCCGTGCCCGGTGACAGCGGGGCAGTCCGGCCGCATCTGTACCACCACATACCCGGCCTCGGCCCACGAGACCCACACCTCACCCCGCGCGGCGTCCTTCAGCACCCACGCCAGAGCCGAGTGCATCCCCTCCGGGTGCTCCTCCAGAGGGCAGCGCAACCACCGGCGCCTCCTGCTCTGTGCGTTGACCTCGGCGAGAGCGGGGCTCATGGCGTCGGGCCGCATCTGCTCTGCCCGCTCACCCGCTTGAGGTCAAGCAGAGAGCTTCTTTCGGTACTGGGCCCAGTACCGGGATGCCGTGATCATTCTTGCTGTCCACGCGTCGGGCTCAGCTCCTCCGACTTCTGCCCACAGATGGGCATTGGCAGCAGCGAAGGCATTGATCCCTTCGGAGGGCGCCTTGCGCCAGGCAGGAATCCGACCGGCCCACGACTCCGCCTGTTCTTGAGAGTGGCCGCCGACAGCCATGAGCCAAATTACCCAGTATCCGGCATCCAGCCAAGCTGCTCCGCGCGTGGCCCATGCCCAATCAACCAGGTATGCGACGCCACTCTGGACAATGACGTTTTCATGGTTCAAATCTGTGTGGAGCAGGCTGTTTCCTGCGAAGTATTCGAGGTGCGCAGGGTTGTCAACATATGCCTCAAGGCGCTGTTCTGCCCGTCGCAGTTCAATATCTGGGCAAGGAGCCTCTCCGAGGCGCCTGAGGAGGTCCGCGACCTTGGGAAGATCCGGTGATTCGGACTCGTAGTCGGCGTGACGGCCGTTCAACAACTCAAAACCGAGAATATCCCAGCCGCTTTCCTCGATCCTCCACAGAAGCTCAGGGGAAATCCCCTTGAGGTAGGGATTAACCTCGGCTTCCCTCCGCTGCGTCCATGCCCAGCGATGGTCTGAGCGAAGTCCCTTGACATGGCAGCCACCCGTATCGGTGTGGATACGGGCGGCCAGGTGACTGTTCAGGCCCTCGGCCACTGCTTCAGCTCGGTGGACCCGGCCCATATGCCCCTCGATGGCAGCGAGGACGCTGGACGGCAGCTCTTCGAAGGCAGTACGAGTCGCGGGCATAGAAGCCACTCTCTCACTGACACACCGCGGACCCTCACCGAAGCGGGGTCCGCGGATCGGGCAGGCAATGGGTCAGTCGTACGGGTTGTCATCCCCGCAGCCGGAGATGGCACCTTCGCCTAGGTCAGTGATCAGTGATCCATGGCAGGCAGGAGGGCGACGCCCTGTCTCATGTGGTCAGGATCTCCCAGCCGGAGCCGCCCCGATACAAGGTAGATGTGCCCGTACATAGGGGGTTCATCGTCGCTTGGTACCCCATGTCCAAGGACCATTCCGTGTCCAGGTCAAGCGTGGCCGGCTTGGGCACTGTCCGACTGGACCAGCCCGTGCAGGCAAGCCACGCCGCGCGTGCCTGCTGAGGACTGGACGAGTTGGTCAGCAAGTGCCTGCCGGCCATGGCAAGGAGGTCTCCGGGTTCGAACTCGTTCCCTTCCACAGGAATGACCCCGACGATTCGGTTTCCCCGAAGCCCAGGGTCGTGTAGCCGAGAATGCAATAGCGATCCGGCCAGTCATGCAGCATCGGAAAGACACTGACTCGGCCTTTCCCTGACAGTTCTTTCGCCAATGTATGCGCCCTTCCCAGATGACGACGGCCCCGGCCACTCAGATGTGGTGTCGTGCCGAACCCGCCAAGGCTGGCGGGCCCGTTGGCCGCCCCTGCCTGCCCGCTTGGTGGTCAGGAGGCAGGGGCGGAGTCTGGTTGGGGCCCCGGCCCCTCAGGGCCGGATTGGGGACCGGGGCCAAGAAGAGATACGGGACTAGAG
>NZ_JBSGUP010000976.1:0-2146 GCF_053607985.1 Streptomyces sp. NPDC055078 | reverse complement strand
GGGCCGGCCGTACGGATCGGGCGCCCGCATCAGTACGCGGGCAAGTACACGCGTACAGGTACACGTACGGGTACGGGTTACGGGCCGGCGGGACCCCGCTACGGGCGGATCTCGCCGTCCGGCTCCTCCTCGCCGTCCGGCCCGGACCCGCCCCAGCCAGGGGTGGCGTCCCCGTCGTACGGGCCACGCTCCCCGTCGACCGACCCGCGATCCCAGCAGCTGTATCCATGGTCGACGGGCGGCCGGTCCGTGAGGATCTCCCGCGCCCTGGACTCGCCCCAACTGGTGGCGTACCAGGGCTTGTCCTCGTCGGCGAGATCGTCGGCGATACCCCTGAGGGCGCAGGAACGCAGTGGCTCGGGCAGCTTGTCGAGGGCCGGTACGGCATCGGCCGACAGCGTCCGGAAGTAGCTGATGTCGACTTTTCCGGTGCGCTCGAAGCGCTGGACGTTCCGCTCGGCCACCAGGGCGTCCGGCGAGAGGAGGCCGAATCCCAGGACGGCGGCGGCGCCGCTCGCGGCGACCGCACGGGGCAGCCACTTCGCCCCGAAGACCCCGGCTGCCATGATCAGAACAAGCACAAGACCCAGCCACAGCTCCATCGCGGCCACCGAGATCCGCAGCCGGGTGAGGCCGTACGCGTCGACGTACAGGTCCATCCGCCGGAGCGCGGAGGCCACCACGACCAGGGTGAGCAGGCACAGCGGGCCGAGGACGCCCCGGACGAGGGTGCGGTCGCGGGGGTCCGCGCGCGGCGCCCAGCGCAGCGCGATGGCGATCACGACCAGCGTCAGCAGGGTCGCCCCCAGGAGCTGCCAGAAGCCCTGGCGGGCGTACTGGGCATAGGTCTGCCCCGTCTCCGCGAGCACCCGGTCGTAGCCGCCGAAGGACACGGCCAGCTGGACCGCGATGAAGGCGGCGAAGAGCAGGTCGAGCACGATCAGCGGCAGCGCCCACTCCCAGCGGGCCCGGGCCCGTCCCGCGCGGATCGGCAGCCGGTCCCACCGCAGCGGCGCCGCGGCGGTGTGCGCGGCGGCCAGCGCGCCGACGAGTCCGAGCAGGAAGAGGAAGAAGCGCCAGGGTCCGTCGGCCACCGAGACGTCCGGGGCGAGCCCGCCGAGAAGATCGGCGAAGGCCGCGTCCGCGCCCGCGAACAGCGCGCCGAAGACGGTCAGCAGGACCACGGCCACCACGGTCGTGCGGACCACGGGACCCCAGCGGCCACGGGTCTGCTCGGCGCGCTCACGCAGCCCCCGCCCGGCCCACACCATGCCCAGGACGAGCGAGTTCAGCAGCCCGACCGAGCCGAGCAGTACGCCCGGCCAGGTACGGCCGCCGTGGAGGGCGAGGGACCCCGCCCCCAGCGCCGCGACGACGGCGAGGAACGTCGGCCAGCCCGCGTCCCGCAGCGCCGGCACGATCAGCAGCGCGAGCCCGCCCGCCGCCCATACCCAGGTCCATGGGCGCGACCTGCGGCCCGCCGCCCGCGCGGCGAAGGACGCGGCGAGAGCGGCGGCCATGGCCACGATCAGCAGATTCAGGCCAAGGCCGTCGCCCAGCAGAAGCGCGCTCAGCACACCGGTGGCCAGGGCGGACCAGAGGGTCGCCACTCTCACGGCTGCCGGAGTCCGGGCGCGTACCGGCGACTCGGTCTTCGGCCGGCGCTGTCCGGGTGCCGCCCAGGGGTCGGCCCCGGCTCTCGACCGCTCCGGCGGCGGAGCCTTGTCCCCGCTCTCTTCCGGCTCTTCCGGGCCCTGCTCGGGCCCGGAAGCCGATGGCTCCGCAGGTCGTACGTCTGGCACGGGTCCCCCTCCCAGCCGGGACATACCGGGCGCGGCAGCGCGCGGCGGCTGTCCGGAATCCTGTTCACGCCCACCCCGGGACGACCGGAATGATGATCAGTCCGGCGTGCGTGACGGTCAGGCTAACGGCGGGCAGGCACCGGGAGACTCACTCGGTGCACGGCTGAATCAGGACCGTGACAGTCGGCCCCCGGGAAACGCGCGGTGCGCGGAGCGGCGGCGGCGCCTGCGGCGTTCAGCCGTTACGGCGCGGGCGGTGGCGCCGCGGCGCCGATCAGGGCCTCGCAGCCCTGCCTGCGACGTTCATGCGGCGTTCAGCCGTTACGGCGCGGGCCCTTCGGCAC
>NZ_JBSGUP010000975.1:0-2149 GCF_053607985.1 Streptomyces sp. NPDC055078 | reverse complement strand
GCGCACAGTGGTCGAGGGCCTGCAGCACGCCGAAGGCGTCTGCTGGTCCCCAGCGGAACAGCAGCTCTACGCGGGCGGCGAGGGCGGACAGCTCTACCGCTTCAGACTTGAGGGCGGAACCTTCGAGACAGTCCGCACCGTGCCCGGCGCTTCCATGCTGGGCCTCGCACTCGATGGCGCGGGCGCCGTGTATGCCTGCGACATCGGCAACGGCTGCATCCAGCAGATCGCGCCCGACGGCAATGTCAGGCAGTACGGCGCGGCGATCGGCTACCCCAACTACCCCGTCTTCGACAAGGACGGTCGGCTGTGGGTCTCGGACTCCGGGAGCTGGGGCAAGGCGACCGGAGGGATCGTGCGGATCGATCCTGACGGGACCACCGAGCGAGTACTCGACGGATTGCACTTCGCCAACGGCCTCGCGCTGCACGGTGACTGGCTGTACATCGTCGAGTCGACCTGGCCGCGAATCGTGCGGGTCCCGCTCTCCGGTGGCGCGCCGGAGCCAGTCGTCGTCCTCGACCGGGTCGTGCCGGACGGCCTCGCGTTCGACGCCGAAGGCGGCCTGTGGATCGGCTGCTGGCAGCCCAATCGGGTGTACCGCCTCGCTCCGGACGGCACACTCGACATCGTCGTCGACGACTGGTCGGGGGTGTACGCGCCGACTCCGACGAACCTGGCGTTCGCCGGTCCCGATCTCGATGTCCTCGCGCTCGCGTCGCTCGGCACGCTCGTGGTGACCGCCTGCGACCCCGGGGTCCGCGGGGCACCACTGCACCTGCCGGCCGGTCTGAGCTGAACCCGAGTTCGACCCTGGCCACACATGCCAACGGCTGCCGTACGGACGTGGCCGACCATGAGAGAAGTGAGGGACCCGGTGAACGGTGAGACTGACGACGTCCTGGTGATTGGCGCGGGATTCGCGGGGCTGACGGCGGCGCGCGATCTCGCGAAGAGCGGCAAACGAGTCCGGATTGTCGAGGCGCGGGACCGCATTGGCGGCCGCGCCTGGTACCGGCCTTTCGCCAACACCGGCTTCTCCATCGAGCTGGGGGGCAACTGGGTCGACCCGCACGGCAACGTGGCGCTCATGGCGGAGGTCGAGCGCTATGGTGTAGTGCTCGCCGAGAGCCCGCAGGCCGAGCACCATGTCTCGCTGATCGATGGTGTGCTCAGCCAGGCCGCCTGTCCGATCACCGGCGATGACGAACGTGACCTCCGACGGGTGGCCGAGGAGGTCCTCACGCAGGTCCGGCGAATCGACCCGGAGCTTCCTCTGGACCAGCAGGATGTCACCGACCTGGACGTCCCTCTTGACGCGTATCTTGACGGCTTCGGGTTGTCCGCGCCGCTCCGGGAACTCATGGGCGCGTGGATCCGCGAGAACACCGGCTGCCATGAGTCTCAGATCTCCGCCCTGCACCTGATGTCGTGGATCCCGAACCTGAACGATGACGTCCTGGCGCTCGGTCACACACCGTCGCACCGTTTCGCTGCGGGCACGATTGACCTCCTGCAGCGGATGCTGGACGACTCCGGTGCCGAGCTGCTTCTTTCGACGCCAGTGGCCGCGGTGTCTCAGTCGGGCGGGCACGTCGAAGTCCGGACGCAGGACGGTGAGGTGCTTCGCGCGCGCGGTGCCGTGATCGCTCTGCCGCTGAACTGCCTGAACGATGTCACCTTCGAACCGGCACTGTCGCCGGAGAAGGCCGCCGGTGCCGCAATCGGCCAGTCCGGCGCTGCCAAGAAGCTGTGGGCGCTCGTCACTGACGTGCCACCGAAGATCCTCGGGGTCGGCGGGCACGACGCACCGATCGATGTCTTCTTCACGGACTTCCCCGCCGACGAGACCGGCCTCGGCGGCGACCTCGTCGTCGGCTTCTCGACACAGGAGCGTCCGCTGGACATGGACGACCGTGACGACGTGGAGGCGGCGTTCCGTCGATACCTTCCCGGAGCTCATGTCCTGCAAGTCGATGGCCACGACTGGCTGGCCGACCCCTACGCCAAGGGGACCTGGTGTGCGGCGCCCGCCGGCCTGCTGTCGAAGTACGCCTCCGCCCTGGCGGCCACCGAAGGCCGTCTCGTGTTCGCTGGGTCGGACATCGCCCACGCGTTCCGCGGCTGGATGGAAGGCGCGGTGGCAAGT
>NZ_JBSGUP010000974.1:0-2153 GCF_053607985.1 Streptomyces sp. NPDC055078 | reverse complement strand
GTGCCTTCCCAGGGCCTCCGAAAGGGGAGCCGATCATGCGTCCACCCGATGCCGGCGACTACGACCGGCCGCTAGAGGAAGCGGAAGCAGAGGATCTGCTCCGGTGCATCTGCTTCAAGAACGGCCCGCCCCGCACCGTGGGCGTGGAACTGGAATGGCTCGTTCAGGAACGGCGCGACCCCCGGAACCCCGTCCCGGCGGACCGGCTGACGGCCGCCCACGACCAGGTGCGTTCCCTGCGCCTCGACTCGGCGCTCACCTTCGAACCAGGCGGTCAGCTGGAGCTCAGCTCGCTGCCCGCCGCCTCCCTGATGGAGTGTGTCGACTCCGTCTCCGCCGATCTGGCCGCCGTCCGCTCCGTGCTCGGACCCGCCGGTCTGATGCTCGCGGGCATCGGGCTCGACCCCTGGCTGCCACCGCGCAGACTGCTCAGGGAGCCGCGCTACGACGCGATGGAGGCGTATCTCGACCGGACGGGCCCCGCCGGCCGGGTCATGATGTGCAGCTCCGCCTCCATCCAGGTGTGTCTGGACGCGGGCGAGGAGGAACCGGGGCCGCTCGGGCACGGCCGGCGCTGGCGGCTGGCGCATCTGCTGGGCGCGGTGCTGACGGCCGCGTTCGCCAATTCGCCCGCACACGCCGGGCGCCTCACCGGCTGGCGCTCCACCCGGCAGGCGATCTGGGCCACCCTGGACGCCGTACGGCCGATCTCACCGCCGCTGGACCAGGAGCCGCGAGCGGCCTGGGCCGGGCATGTGCTGGACGCCCCGTTGATGTGTGTGCGGATGGAGCCGGGGCCCTGGCAGCGGCCCGCGTCGCTCACCTTCCGTCAGTGGATACGCTCCGGCGCCCCGCGCCCGCCGACCCGGCAGGACCTCGACTACCACCTGACCACGATGTTTCCGCCCGTACGGCCGCGTGGGCATCTCGAACTGCGCATGATCGACGCACAGCCGGGCGACGACGGCTGGATCGTGCCGCTGGCGGTCACCACGGCCCTGTTCGACGATCCCGAGGCCGCGGAGACCGTGTACCGGGCGGTCAAACCGCTCGCCGAGTACGCGGGCCCGCTGCCGGCGCCGCTCAACCCACTGTGGCTGAGCGCGGCCCGCCGGGGACCCGAGGACCCGGAACTGCGCGCCGCCGCCGTCACCTGTTTCACCGTCGCCCTGGAGGCGCTGCCCCGGATCGGCGCGTCCGACGCCGTGGTCGCCGCGGTCGCCGCCTTCACCGAACACCATGTGATGCGCGGGCGCTGCCCCGCCGACGACCTGCTCGTCCCGTCGCTCTCCCCGGCGCCGGACGCACCCGGGAAGGGAGAGGGCATATGACCGAGGACCTCAGGCGGCACGCCCTGGACGCGCTGACCACGGCCCGCGACCGTACGGCGGTGCTCACCGGCTGCGTCGACGACCGGGAGCTGACCGCCCAGCACTCCCCGCTGATGTCCCCGCTGGTGTGGGATCTGGCGCACATCGGCAACCAGGAGGAGCAGTGGCTGCTGCGTACGGTCGGCGGACACCGGGCGCTGCGCCCCGAGATCGACTCCGTCTACGACGCCTTCGAGCATCCGCGCGCCCTGCGTCCGACGCTGCCGCTGCTCGCCCCGGCCGAGGCACGTGACTACGCCTCCGAAGTACGGGGCCGGGTGCTGGACATCCTGGAACGCACGCCGCTGGAGGGCGGGCCGCTGGTCGACGCGGGCTTCGCCTTCGGCATGATCGCCCAGCACGAGCAGCAGCACGACGAGACCATGCTGATCACGCATCAGCTGCGCGAGGGCCCGGCGGCGCTGACCGCGCCGGAACCCCCGGCGGCGGACGCGGCGGGGCTGCCCGCCGAGGTGCTGGTCCCGGGCGGCCCGTTCACGATGGGCACATCGGCCGAACCGTGGGCGCTGGACAATGAACGGCCCGCGCACCAGCGGGTCGTCCCGGCCTTCCACCTCGACACCGTGCCGGTGACCTGCGGCAGCTATCTCGCCTTCATGGCGGACGGCGGCTACCGCGAGCCCCGCTGGTGGGCGGCCGAGGGCTTCGACCAGATCCAGCGGCACGGCATCACGGCACCGCTGTTCTGGCGGCTCGACGGCGGCCAGTGGCTGCGCCGCCGCTTCGGGGTGATCGAGCCGGTGCCGATGGACGAGCCGGTGC
>NZ_JBSGUP010000973.1:0-2156 GCF_053607985.1 Streptomyces sp. NPDC055078 | reverse complement strand
GTCCAGGACCGGGGCGGCCACCGAGCTTCCCCTGCCGGAGGGGCTGACGGCATTGACCGCGTATCCCGCCCGGCGGATCGTGTCCACGTCGTCGAGGTACCGGGTGACGGCATCCTGGTCCGGCTGGGCGGCCAGGACGGCGTACAACTCGTCCTCGCCGAGGAAGGCCAGCAGCGCCCGGCCTGCGCCGGTCGTCAGCATGGGCCGGTTCTTCCGCGTCCTCGCCACGTATTCGAGGCTCGGTACGTCCCCCACCTCGTCGGTGTAGACGATGTGGTGCCCCACCCGGACTCCCAGCAGCACATTGCATCCCGACCGTTCGTGCAGCGCGGCCAGATCGTCGTGGCTGACGGTCCCCGACAGCAGGCGGTTGGCGCGCAGGGAGAGCACGGTGGGTCCCGGTCCGAGGAAGTACCGCTGGTCGTGCTCCATGAGATAGCCCGCGTACACGAGTCCGTTGGCGAACCCGTGCAGCGAACTCTTCGGGGCGTCGATCGCCTTGGCCAGGTCGGCCAGGGAGAGTCCGCCGGGGCTTGTCGAGACGGCTTCGAGGATCCGGACCACCCGGTCCACGGTGCGATGGCTTCTGGCAGGCATGTCCGCTCGGGAATGGTTGGGAACCGGGCCGGTCGGCTGACAGGCGGAGTACGGACTACAAGGTATATCGGTCGAGCAGCCGGTGCGGCACGGGCAGGTGCCGCGCCCGCAGCCATTCGCCGAGCGCCTTGGCCGACCGGTCGGGGCGGACGGTGGAAGTGGCGCCGGCACCCAGCAGATCCCGGACGACGAAGTTCAGCGCCCGCAGGTTCGGCAGCTCGTACCGGAAGACCTCCAGTCCCTCGGAGTCCGGCATCAGCTGCCGGAAGGCCGGGATGTCCAGGGCCGAGCGCAGCCACTCCCACACCTCGTCGTCCGTGACCCACACGCCGACGTTCGCGTCGCCGCCCTTGTCGCCCGACCGCGCGTGCGCGATACGGCCCAGCGCGACGACGGTGGTGGATTCGGCCACCGGCTTCGACCGGGCGGGTACCAGAGCGGCCTCGGCGCGGCCGGCCGGCTCCGCGCGGTGCGGCGGCGAGGGCACGAACTCCTCCCGGCCGTCGGCGTGCACCACGCGGTGCCGCAGCTCGTCCTGGCCGATGAGGCCGGGCCAGTACGTTCCGTAGCTGCTCCCACGGCCGGGCCGCGCGGTCTGGTACGGGCCCGGGTAGTTCGCGAGGCTCATCTCCACCAGGATGTCGCTGAACGCCCGACCGGCCGCCTTCTCCGTGCCCTGGACGCAGATCTCCAGCAGCGAGGTGCCGGCCCATTGGGTCTTCGGGTCCTCGGCGGGGGTCCCGATTCTGGTGAAGGTGAGCTTGTCGATGCCCGGAACGCCGGCGAACCGGGCCCGGACGGTGCGCTCGACGAGCGCCGCCTTCTCGTCGACGTCGAGACCGGTCAGTACGAAGGTGCCGGAGTTGCGCCAGCCGCCGAGCGCCGTGACCGCCACCTTGGTGGTGGGCGGCGGCGGGGTGCCCCGGGTTCCGCTGATCCGTACGCGGTCCCCGCCGAGGTCCTCGATGTGCACGGTGTCGAGATGGGTGACCACGTCCGAGTTGAGGTAGGCGGGGGAACCGACCTCGTAGAGCAACTGCGCGATGACCGTGTCCGCGGTCACCATGCCGTCGGTTCCGGGGTGCTTGGTGATGACCGACGACCCGTCCGCGTCGATCTCGGCGATCGGGAACCCGGGACGGCCGTCCAGTCCGGGCACCGAGCGGAATCCCGAGAAATTGCCGCCCGTGGCCTGGGGGCCGCACTCGATGACATGGCCGGCCGCCATCGCGCCGGCGAGCGCGTGGTGGTCGTCCTGCTTCCAGTCCCACCACCAGGCGGCCGCACCGGTCACCACCGAGGCGTCGGCCACCCGCCCGGTGACCACGATGTCGGCTCCCCCGGCGAGTGCGCGGGCCACGCCGAACCCGCCGAGGTAGGCGTTTGCGCTCAGCGGTTCGTACGCCCATGAGGACAGCGGAAGCCCGGTGTGCAGGTGCTCGATCCGGTGGCCCGCCGCCTGGAGGCCGGGCAGCCGGGGGAGTATGTCGTCGCCGTCGACGTAGGCGACCGTGAGTTCGGCGTTCTTGCGCTCCAGGAGCACGCGGACGGCGTCGGCG
>NZ_JBSGUP010000972.1:1820-2157 GCF_053607985.1 Streptomyces sp. NPDC055078 | reverse complement strand
CCCCTCAGGCGGGTCCGGGCTCTCCGCACGCACACAAAGCGGAATCCGTCGCGGACCCGGATGCCGCCCCCGATGGGGGCCACTGCGCAACACGCTTCAGCCGGGCCGTCTCGCCACCACCAGCCGGCAGCGCGGGCTGCCGTCCGCCCGCCGGCCCAGCTCCGGCAGGGGGCGCAGCTCCACCGCGAAGCCCGCACCGGTCAGCTCGGTCAGCACATCGTGCAGCCGGAAGGTGCGGTAGTACATGACGAACGCGGGCCGCCACAGCGCGTTCCGCACCCGCATCGCCGCGTCGAACACCCACAGCGACCAGTAGAGCCGGGAACCGACCGGGGGA
>NZ_JBSGUP010000972.1:0-1810 GCF_053607985.1 Streptomyces sp. NPDC055078 | reverse complement strand
CGAACAGCCCGCCGGGGCGCAGGACCCGGTGGATCTGGGCGAACAGCGCCGGGCGCTCACCGGGCAGAAAGTGGCCGAACGCGCCGAAGCTCGTCACCAGATCGAACTCCGGGCCGAACGGCAGCGCACGGGCGTCCGCACGGACCCAGGAGGTCGGCGGACCGGCTCCCGGCAGGGCCGCGCGGGCCTCGGCGAGCATCCCCGCGCTGAAGTCGACGCCCGTGACGCGCTCCTCGCACAGCCGCCGCAGCACCCCCGCCCCCGCGCCGGTGCCACAGCACACATCGAGCCCCGAACGGAAGGGGCCGAGCGGCCGTACGGCCCGCACCACCGGGTCGAGCAGCCGGTCAGGGGTCCGGAACGGGGTCTCGTCGAACTTGGGAGCCAGCAGGTCGTAGCCGTGCTCGACAGACGACAGCGCCTGCACGGCCAGCTCGCGGAAGGTGGGGCCCGAGGAGGAGAACATCGCCTTCACACTACTGCTCCGCCCGCCCCGGCCGTCGAACACCGTCACCCGGCCGTACGCCGGCCGATCACGGTCGTGGCCCGTCCGGCCCGGCCACCACCCCTCGGATCCGCGGATTCCGTGTGCCGTGGGCCCGTCGAGTTCTCGCCAGGTGCGAGATGAGGAATCGGTAAACGATAAGCAAATGCGAACACGAGGTCGAGTACTGGCTATAGCGTTCTCCCCCATGACTCCGAGAGAGGTCCCTCACCTCAGCCCCGGTCGTCGCGCGCTGCGCCCGGACACTCTTGGTCCGGCCGCCTGTCCGGCCAGGGCGCTCCCCGCGACGGCTCCGGAGCCGGGCCCGGACTCCCCGCGATGCCGGCTGGTGCCCACCGTCGGCTGATCGTCCCGACGCTCCTGGCGACGATGCCAGGGCCTCCTTCCGACCACCATCCGGAACGACCCTCCTTGGTGCTCCGCATGATTGCCCCTGACAGTGAGACGACTCAACTCCGTATGGACGTGGGTGTGTTCGACACGATATTTCGTTGGATCGACGGTGGTGTCGGCGCCGGTTCCCCCGCGCCGCGAAGCGTTGGCGCCGACGCTCCGTCCGGCCGTATGGTTCGGTGGCACTGAATGTTCGGTCAGCAATATGCAGCGTTGACAGCAGGGACAGAGATGACCAACGAGCCGGCGGTTCCGCCCCAGCTGGGCAGGCCCGAGCGGATGTGGCAGCGTGCCGTTGTTCTCGTACTGATCGCCGTCACCAGAACCGCGAGGCCCGTGTTCCGCCTGGGTGACCGCGAGCTGACCTGCTCCCACTCCAACGGCGGCTGGACACTGGCCCTGATGCCCGATGGCAAAGCCGTCTTCTACGGGCAGGACGTCGACTGCAGCGACACCACCTACTACGGGGACAAGCCGGTCGACCTGCTGGTGAACGCGCCGGGCTGGCTGCCGTACGACCGGCTCCGTGAGCTGAACGACGGCTACGAGCTGGGCTATCTGTACTGGTGGCAGGACGGGCGGTGGGCGCGCGCCCCCTACCCCGCCTATGTCGAGGACGACGGTCTGGTCGCCTCCTGCGACGGCTACGCCGGGATCTTCGACGACGGGTCACTCGCGGACAGCTTCGCCGACGCGGGCTACCGCAACCGGAAGGCCGCGGAGCGGTTCGTGGCCCGTGTCGAGGCGGGGACGGTGAACGAGTCGGCGGTGAAGGAGCTGATGGACTCGGCGTCCGGGGCGGCCCCGCTGCCGAGGGAGTCTCGGGTGCCGATGGCGCTGGAGTGGGCGGCGCGGCTGGGGGTGGCGGAGCGGGTGCCGGCGGCGCGGATGCGGTAGCGGGCGGCGCCCGCG
>NZ_JBSGUP010000971.1:0-2162 GCF_053607985.1 Streptomyces sp. NPDC055078 | reverse complement strand
AGGTCGATCTGGGGCGCTTCACCCCGGGGGCCGACGGCGCCCACGGCCCCCGCTACTTCCTCAACACCTTCAGCCTGGGTGTCTACCCGGAACTGGTGACCATCCGGGAGCGGTGGTCCCCGCGCATCGGCGGCTGGCCCGCCGGGATTCTCGCGGCGGCGCGGGTGCTGCGGCACGGCCGCCCGCTGGAGGCCGGGGTGCAGGGCCGCAGGCGTCCGATGTGGCTGCTGTTCGCGGGGAACGGCGGCTACGAGCGGGTGGGCCCGACGCCCGGCCACCGCCGGGACCTCGCGGACGGTCTGCTGGACGTCCGGGTGGTCCACGGCGGACGCCGGCCGGGGCTGCGGCTGCTGGCGGCGGCGCTCGCGGGACCGCTGAGCCGTTCGCCGGTGCACGCGGCCCAGCATCTGCACCAGGTCAGGATCAGCGGGCTGGCGCCCGGCACCTCACTGGCGTACGACGGCGAGGTGGCCCAGGCCCCGGCGGATCTTGTGGTGGACAAGGCGGTCGAGGCACTGACCGTCTACCGCCCGCAGGCACTGCTCTGACGCCCCCGGCACCTCCCGGTGGACCGCCGGCCCACCCGGGCCGTGCCCGGTGCGCGACGACCACCACTCGACCATATAGTGAGACAGCAGGTCTCAATATGCGACATGACGACCTATGGTGTCCCCACGGTTCGAGGAGTCGTCACCACAGGGAGGCCACCCATGCCGCAGGAGACCGCCGTCTACACGCACGGCCACCACGAGTCCGTGCTGCGCTCGCACACCTGGCGCACCGCCGCCAACTCCGCCGCGTATCTCATCGGCGAACTGAACCCCGGTGACCGGGTGCTGGACATCGGCTGCGGGCCGGGGACCATCACGGCGGACCTGGCCGCGCTGGTGCCCGACGGGCATGTCACCGGGGTGGATCTGGCACCGGACATCGTCGAGCAGGCGCGGGCGCTGGCCGCCGGGCGGGGCCT
This sequence comes from Streptomyces sp. NPDC055078, assembly GCF_053607985.1. NCBI lineage: Bacteria > Bacillati > Actinomycetota > Actinomycetes > Kitasatosporales > Streptomycetaceae > Streptomyces > Streptomyces sp. NPDC055078. The sequence goes on along the minus strand of NZ_JBSGUP010000971.1, from coordinate 1,192 downwards.
GGCCCACACGGACTTCGCCGTCGCGGATGTCAACGCCCTCGACTTCCCTGACGGTTCGTTCGATGTGGTCCACGCCCATCAGGTGCTCCAGCACGTCGGCGACCCGGTGGGGGCACTGCGCGAGATGCGCCGGGTGTGCCGTCCCGGCGGCATCGTCGCGGCACGCGACAGCGACTACGGCGCGTTCACCTGGTTCCCCGCGAACTCCGCGCTCGACGCCTGGCAGGCGCTCTACCGGCGGGTGGCCCGAGCGAACGGCGGCGAGCCGGACGCCGGACGCCGGCTGCTGTCGTGGGCCCGGGCGGCGGGCTTCACCGGGATCACCGCCACGGCTGGCATCTGGTCCTTCGCCTCACCGGAGGAGCGTGCCTGGTGGAGCCGGCTGTGGGCGGACCGTACGACCGGATCGGGGTACGCGGACCTCGCGGTCGACGGCGGTCACGCCACGGCGGAGCAACTGGCCGCCGCCGCGGACGGCTGGCTGGAGTGGGGCGGCCACGACGACGCCTGGTTCATCGTCCCGCACGGCGAGATCATGTGCCGGGCCTGACGGTTCGGGCCGGAGCCGCGACGGCGCGGGCGGAAGTCCGGGACGGCACGGTCGGGCGCCCGGGACGTCACGGGTGGGGAGCCCGGGACCGCGCGGGCGGGAGTCAGGGACGGGACGGTCGGGGAGTCCGACAACCGATACCGCGACCCGCCGAGGCGAACTAGGCTCCCCCGTATGGAGATCCTCGGAACCACGCTGCGCATCTGCGTCGACGACCTGGACGCAGCCGCCACCTTCTACCAGCGGCTCACCGGCACCACCCCGCAGCGCTTCGAGCGCGGCGGGGTGTCCGTCGCGGCGGTCGGCTGCTTTCTGCTGATGAGCGGTCCGGAAGCGGAACTGGAAGTACTGCGGAAGGTGTCGGCGACCATCGCGGTCGACGATGTGGACGTGGCGTACGCCACCCTCTCCAGCGGCGGCGCCAAGGTGGTCGCGGGCCCGGTCCCCACTCCGGCGGGCCGCAATCTGATCGCCGTGCACCCCGACGGTTCGGTGTCCGAGTACGTCGACCGCAGGCCCGGCGACCGCTCCGGGTCCGACCGCACCGGGTCCAACAGCTCCTGAAACGAACGGCTCCATCGTCCCGACGCGCCCGGCACGTGTGCTTCCCGGGAGGCCGGCCGGGCGCCGTACGGTGCCGGC
>NZ_JBSGUP010000970.1:0-2165 GCF_053607985.1 Streptomyces sp. NPDC055078 | reverse complement strand
GCTGGGGGCGGTACGGGCGGGGGGCGGCGTTCCTGGAGGCGCTCGCGGGCGGGGGTTCGCCGAGGGCGGTGTGGACCGCGCTCCCCGGGCCGGGCTGGCCCGATGAGCTGGCCCGCGCCGTCGCGGCCACGCTGGCGTCGGGGCGCGGCGCGCTCGTCGTCGTCCCCGACGGACGCCGGGCCTCCCGCGTCGACACCGCGATCACCGCACTGATCGGCGCGGGGCACCATGCCGTGCTGAGCGCCGAGTCCGGACCCGAGAAGCGCTATCGGGAGTGGCTCGCCGTCCGCCGGGGCTCGGTGCGGGCCGTCGTCGGCACCCGTGCCGCGATGTTCGCCCCGGTCCGGGATCTCGGCCTCGTCGCCGTCTGGGACGACGGCGACTCCAGCCACAGCGATGAGAACGCACCGTTCCCGCATGTCCGCGAGGTCCTCGAACTGCGCGCCACCCACGACGGCTGCGCCTTCCTCCTCGGCGGCATGAGCTGCACGGTGGAGGCCGCCCAGCTGGTCGAGAGCGGCTGGGCGCTGCCGCTGGCCGCCGACCGCGAGCAGGTCCGCCGCGCGGCCCCCCTCGTCCGTACCGTCGGCGACCAGGACCTCGCCCGCGACGAGGCGGCGCGGGCCGCGCGGCTGCCCAGCCTCGCCTGGGGTGCCGTCCGGGACGGACTCAGGACGGGGCCGGTGCTCGTCCAGGTGCCCCGGCGGGGCTATGCGCCCCGGCTCGCCTGCGAGCGCTGCCGGGCCCCCGCGCGCTGCCGGCACTGCTCCGGACCGCTGGCGGCCCCCGACGAGCGGGAGCTGACCTGTGCCTGGTGCGGGCAGGGCGCGGTGGACTGGCACTGCGCCGACTGCGGGGGTACGCGGCTGCGGGCGCGGATCGTGGGCGCCCGGCGCACCGCCGAGGATCTGGGCCGGGCCTTTCCCGCCGTCCCGGTGCGCACCTCGGGCCGTGACCATGTCCTCGACGCGGTCCCGGCGCGGCCCGCTCTCGTGGTCAGTACGCCGGGCGCGGAGCCCGTCGCCGAAGGTGGTTACGCGGCGGCGCTGCTGCTCGACGGCTGGGCCATGCTCGGGCGCCCGGATCTGCGGGCGGGGGAGGACGCCCTGCGGCGCTGGATCGACGCGGCCTCGCTGGTGCGGGGCCAGGGCGACGGCGGCACCGTGGTGATCGTCGCGGAGCCGACCCTGCGCCCCGTCCAGGCCCTGGTCCGCTGGGACCCGGCCGGTCACGCCCGCCGCGAGCTGGCGGAGCGGGCCGAGCTGGGGTTCCCGCCGGTCTCGCGGATGGCGGCCGTGACGGGCCGCGCGGATGTCGTCGCCGCGTTCATCGCCGCGGCGGAGCTGCCGGGCGATGCGGAAGTCCTGGGCCCGGTCCCGCTGCCCGTCCCGCCGCCGGGCCGCCCGCGCCGACCGGGCGACCCGCCGGTGGGTGAGTCCTGGCAGCGCGCCCTGCTGAGAGTCCCCCCGGGCAGCGGCGCCGCCCTCGCCGCCGCCCTCAAATCCGCCCAGGCAGCCCGGCTGGCCCGCGGCGGCACCGACCAGGTGCGTATCAGGATCGACCCGCTCGATATCGGCTGATCCAGGGCTCGCCCGGGGTCGCTCTGTACGCGATGGCGTACGGCATACGAGCCGCCGGTGTCATGGCGTACGGAGCGACCCCCGGGGCGTGCGCCGCGGGGGCCATCACGTGCGGCGTCCAGCCCCCGCCACGGCGGACGGAACGGCCACGGTGCCATGACGGGCGGAGCCTCTCCGGTGCCATGGACTCTTCCGGGTGCCCTGGACCTAGGAGTGCCTCCGGGCCCCGGACCGCAGGGCTGCCCGGCACCCAGGCGGCGGCTCGCGGTCCACCGCGACCTGTGTGCGGACGGCTTCGACGCCCTCCGTGCTCGGGCCCGGAGCCGTCCGCCCCACGGCGCGGGACGGACGGGCGACGGAGGCCGGGGATGCGCCGTGACGCTCCGGGTGCCGCTCGCCGCCCGGCCGGGGTACGCGGGCCGAGCCCCCGGAGCACGGTCGCACCCGGCCCGTACGGCACCCGCCCGTACGGCACCCCGCACGACGGGCCCGCCCGTACACATCCCCCGCCCGCGCGCTCAACGACCGCTGCCCCCGCCCGGGGAGCGGGCGGGGGCAGCGGGATGGGGCGGATCAGCCGTTGCG
>NZ_JBSGUP010000969.1:0-2190 GCF_053607985.1 Streptomyces sp. NPDC055078 | reverse complement strand
GTCTGACCTCAGAAGTCGATGCTTCCGGCGCGGAGAGTGCTCACCTGCTGGCGGCTACGGCACCAAGTCTCTACGACCCGGTAGCTCCCATTAGGTGCGGCAGGCAGCGCGAGCCGGTGCTCACGGCTCACGGGCCATGAGCCGGTGCTCACGGCTTACGGGCCAGCCCTCCGTGGTCTCCGGTGCGCTCGTCCACGGACCCCACCTGCGGCTCGTCCGGGCGCCAGTCCTCCACCGGGACCAGTCCCGGCTCGACCAGTTCGAGGCCGGTGAAGTACTCGTGCAGCTGCGCCACCGTGCGCAGGTGGTACGCGTCGGCACCGCTCTTCGCGTACTTGTCGGCGGCAGTGCGCACCTCCTCGCTGCTGGGGGTGTTGTCCCTCAGCAGCAGATAGCTGCCCGAGGGGACAGCGGCCATGACACGGGCCGGGATGGACTTGGCCTCATCGAAGTCCGCGACGTAGCCGAGGATGCCGAGGAAGATCACCGCGATGGGCTCGTTGAAGTTCAGCACGTTGCGGGCATCCGAGATGATCAGCTCGGGGTCGTGCACATCGGCGTCGACGTACGCGGTGACGCCTTCCGGGGTGGTGTTGGTCAGCAGCGCACGGGCGTGGGCCAGCACGATCGGGTCGTTGTCCACGTAGAGGACCCGGCACTCGGGTGCGAGCGTCTGCGCGACCTCGTGCGTGTTCAGCATGGTGGGCAGACCGGTGCCGATGTCGAGGAACTGGCGTATCCCCAGCTCGCCGGTCAGGTGGCGCACCGCGCGCACCAGGAACTGCCGCGACTGGCGGGCCAGCGTGACGATCTGCGGATACGACGCCACGACCGCGTCACCGGCGGCCTGGTCCACCAGGTAGTTGTCCTTGCCTCCCAGCCAGTAGTTCCACACCCGCGCCGAGCTGGGCGTATGGGGAAACTCAGGGGGCGGCGTGGTCGAATTGCCAGACGATTCCTGGGACATGGCGCCGAGGCTACGACCTCGGGGCCCTGCGCGGAAGGTGGGTGCGGCCAGGTACTCGCCCCTCATCGGCCGCCCCCTGCGCGGACGGCTGAGGCGACGCTTGACCTGAAGTGCGGTTGAGAGATCAGCGTCGCGTGCGTTCGGCGAACGACCCTCACCCCGCGGAGGGCGCCGGCAGATGACAAAGCTCGACCTGGGACCCATCGGCGTGACCCTGGACGTACGCGCCGACGGCGGTCATCTCCACGACGCCGCCCTGCTGGAGGACCTCGGCTGCTCGGCACTCTGGATCGCGGGCGGCCAGCTGAGGACGCTGGACCCGCTGCCGGACGTCATCCGGGCGACCGGGGCGGTCACCGTGGGCAGCGCGATCATCCCTGCTGGGGGCCGAGGCGGCGCTCGCCGTCATGGAGTACGTCGTCCTCGACAGCGATCCGCAGCGAGCCAGGGGCACTGTGCGCGATTCCATCGGCTTCCTGGTCCAGGTGGGCGGCTACCCCCAGAACCTGCGCCGGATGGGCTTCACCGACGAGGACATCGCGGGGCCGAGCGACCGCCTGCTCGACGGGCTGGTCGCCTGGGGCGACATCGACGCCGTCGCCGCCCGAGTGCGGCGCCACCTCGACGCGGGCGCCGACCAGGTCGTGCTCGTCGTCCAGCCGACGGAACCGGACACCGTGCCGCGCGCCGAGTGGCGTGCGCTGGCCGACGCCCTCATCGGCTGAGGAACTCGGCGCCAAGAAGCGGGAGATCCCGGGCGAGCCTTCCGTGGACGGACACCGGGAAGGTGCTCGTCCAGGAGGAAGGGACGAACATGGTGTCGTTCGAGGAGGCGGAGGAGGAGCTGACGGAGCGGGTGGCGGCCCTGGTTCCGCGCGCCCCGAAGGGCCCGGATGGGACTCTCGCTCACGCACCGCTCACGCAGGAGCCCCGAAATAAGGTCAGCCCCCGGCCAGATGGGCTCTGACCAGGGGCTGGAGGGTAGGCCGTGTGGGACTCGAACCCACAACCAACGGATTAAAAGTCCGCTGCTCTGCCAATTGAGCTAACGGCCCTCGGCGAGTCATCCACGAGCATAGCCGGACCCGACCCGTGAGCCGATCGGGTATCCGATCAACGCAGCGGAGAAGTCGTCCGACGTCACCGGCATGGCGCCCCGCCCAGGGTATGCCGCCCGCGCGGCGCGTAGCTCGCCGGGCCCGGCCACGGGGAACGCCAGGGCC
>NZ_JBSGUP010000968.1:0-2194 GCF_053607985.1 Streptomyces sp. NPDC055078 | reverse complement strand
GTGCGGGGCCCGGCCCATGCGGTGCTCAGACGGCCGCCCGGTCGGGGACGGCGGTGGCCGACCGGCTCTTCGCCGCGCGCAGTACCAGGAAGACCGGGAGCGCGAAGGGCGACAGCAGGATCGTCAGCACCAGCAGCGGGCCCATCACCAGCGGGTGGATCCCCAGCCGCCGCGCTTCGAGGAACATCCACTGCCCGAGCAGCAGATCCCAGGCGATGATCTGCGCCCACAGCGCGCCCGCGCCGCCGTCGATGTCGACCAGCTTCTGGAGCCCGTCCAGGTCGGGGGCGCTCACCAGGGTCCACAGCTCGGGCAGGACGGGCAGCGCCAGGGCCGTGTACACGACCAGGACCGGGATGACCGTCAGCGGTGAGGAGGCGATCCGGGCCGTGGTGCGCCACCCCGGCGCGAAGATCATCAGCAGCCAGACGGGGACGGCCAGGAGGAAGGCGAGCTGGAAGAGGAAGCCGGTCATCGTGCGTACTCCTTCTCGGTGCCGTCCCGCTGCGGGACCGCACCGGGGTGCGGGCGGGCCGGGCGCACCGACGCGTACGCGCCGATCGCTCCGGCGGTGAGGATCGCGGCCAGCGCGATGAGCGTCGCGCCGTCCGGATGGATCAGTGGCTGGCCGCGCAGCGCCTGCCAGGTGACCAGGGCGAGCAGACCGGCGTATGTCCCCGATGCCGTCACCACCAGGCGCAGCCGGACGCCCTCGTCCCGCAGCCGGGGCAGGCGGGGGGCGAGCAGCAGCAGGACGAGCAGGAACAGCGGGAGCAGTTGGAGGGCGTGCATGCCCACGAAGTGGGGGATACGCAGATCCCCGCCGGTCGTCGACCAGCCGGTGACCGGCATCGACGGGCCGCCGTCCGGCACGCCCACCGAGTGCGCTCCGACGATGTCGCCCGAACCGCTCCCGTCGGCCGCCGACTGCTCGGCGGTGGGCAGGAGCATCAGGAACCCGAGTGCCAGGCCCACCAGAGCGATCACGGCACCGAGCCGCAGTGCCCAGGTGGACGCGGGATCGGCGAGCCGGAAGCGGAACATCAGGATCGCGATGACCATCGTGGCGACCCAGAGGACGACGATCGTGGTGCCCATGATGGTGAACAGCGTCGTGTCGAGCCCGGTCTCGAAGTTGAAGTGGCTGCGCCTGCCGCGTACCACTTGGCCGACGATGACCGCCATCTCGACCACCGAGGTGACGGCGATGACGGTCCCCGCCCACCAGCCCAGCCTGCGGGCGCGGGTGGTGAGCGACAGCATCCAGGCCAGGGACAGGCCGTAGAGCGTGAACGAGACCGAGAACTTGAAGGGTTTGAACCAGATTCGTGAGCCGACGAGTACGCGGTCGTCCGCGATCAGACCGATGGCGCAGACGACCGACAGAACGGCCATGGAAGCGGCGAGGGCCATCAGCGGCCGGTGCCAGGAACGCCAGGAAGACGGCATGGGAGTACCCCCGTGGAATACGGATAGTGGCACTGTCCGCTATCCGTTAGTGCCACTATCTATGATGGGGCTCGGTAAGGGCAAGGGCGGAAAGGTGAGACAGCCGTGCGCATTGGCGAGCTGAGCCGGCGGACCGGGGTTCCGGTACCGACGATCAAGTACTACGTACGGGAGGGGCTGCTCCCCGCCGGGCGGCTGACCAGCCCCAACCAGGCCACCTACGACGAGTCGCACGAACGCAGGCTGCGGCTGATCCGCGCGATGCTCGATGTGGGCGGGCTGAAGGTGGCCGCCATCGCGGATGTCCTCGCGGCGGTGGACGACCCCGGCAGATCGGTGCACAAGGTGCTGGGAGTGGCGTCGGAACTGCTCGTCCAGCGCTTCCCGCCCGCCGGGCTCGATCCGGAACTGGGTGAGGCCCGCGAACGCGTCGTCGCGCTGATCGCCGACCGGGGGTGGCGGGTGGACCCTGACTGTGCGGCCGTCGACTCGCTGGCCACCGCGCTGGCGACCCTGGAGCGGCTCGGCCAGGGGGACTTCGCGGAGGTACTGGACGACTACGCGGCGGTGGCGGAGCAGATCGCCCGCGCCGACCTGCGCTACGCCGCGGCGAAGCAGGGCCGTGAGGCGCTGGTCGAAGGGGTCATCGTGGGGACGGTGGTGGGCGACGCGATGCTGGACGCGCTACGGCATCTGGCGCAGGTGGACAGGTCAGCGCGGGTGTACGGGGGTGGGGTGGGGGAGG
>NZ_JBSGUP010000967.1:0-2201 GCF_053607985.1 Streptomyces sp. NPDC055078 | reverse complement strand
AGTGATTGTCTTGCCGCCCGGCCGGGTCGTGGTACTGTTGATCCAGTTGCAGTTGTGGTTCCCATAGACTTCAAGTGCCTAAGATGACTTTCATCAGTCATTGGGCACTTTTGTTTTTTCGGTTTATTTCCGGACGGGGCAATCATCGCGGCGACGCCGGGGCCCGCACAGTGCGGACCTCGGGTACTGCCCCGAAGGAGATTTTGACATGGCTACTGGAACCGTGAAGTGGTTCAACTCGGAAAAGGGCTTCGGCTTTATTGAGCAGGAGGGTGGCGGCCCCGACGTCTTCGCCCACTACTCGAACATCGCCACCCAGGGCTTCCGTGAGCTTCAGGAAGGCCAGAAGGTGAACTTCGACGTCACGCAGGGCCAGAAGGGCCCCCAGGCCGAGAACATCGTTCCCGCCTGACGCTGAGAAGTACGACGCAGCTGGGGTCCGCACCTTCGGGTGCGGCCCCGGCTCGTTGCCGTTTGCGGGACCTGCGGGCCCGCGGCGGCACTCCACGCAGGACACCGGGCGACGCACTCCCGCCGTACGGCGGACGAAGTGCCCATGGCTCCGGCCGGACGCAGGTCCGCCCGTGCTCCGGCGGCCCTCAGGCCCCGGTCGCCGACTCCCGTGGAATCCCGAAATCCCGAAGCGGCCCGCCGCTCTGTGCCACACCGGCGCGGCCCGGCTTCCATCAGTCTTTTATCCGGCTCGTTCTTGCAATTCACACGGCTCATTCATGCCGAGAATTCCTCGATACGTGCCATATCGAGGAAGGTTCTCCTTGAACCGTTCAGCTCGTAGCAACGAACGCTTTTCCAACCCCCGCAAGGGCGGCTCCGCCGGTTCCGACCGAGGCGCCCGGTTCCGGCCGAAGGGCGGCCAGGGCCGCCCCGGCAACCGCTCCGGCGGCGGACGCCGGCCCGCCGCGTCGCAGAGCGGTGAGTTCGCCCTGCCGAACACCATCACCCCCGGGCTGCCCCCGGCCGCCACCTTCGGTGAGCTGGACCTGCCGGCCGAACTGCTCAAAATGCTCACCAGCCTCGGCGTGAACGAGCCGTTCCCCATCCAGTCCGCCACCCTGCCGAACTCCCTCGCGGGCCGGGACGTCCTCGGCCGAGGGCGCACCGGATCGGGCAAGACGCTCGCCTTCGGGCTGGCGATGCTCGTCCGCACCGCCGGCCGCCGCGCCGAACCCCGGCAGCCGCTCGCCCTGGTCCTCGTCCCCACCCGGGAGCTGGCCCAGCAGGTCACCGACGCGCTCACGCCGTACGCCAGGTCGCTGAATCTGCGGATGGCCACCGTCGTCGGCGGAATGTCGATCGGCCGGCAGGCCGGAGCGCTGCGCGCCGGTGCCGAGGTCGTCGTCGCCACCCCGGGCCGGCTCAAGGACCTCATCGAGCGCAAGGACTGCCGGCTGGACCGGGTGGACATCACCGTGCTGGACGAGGCCGACCAGATGGCGGACATGGGCTTCATGCCCCAGGTCACCGCACTGCTCGACCAGGTCCGCCCCGGGGGCCAGCGGATGCTGTTCTCCGCCACCCTCGACCGCAATGTCGACCTGCTGGTGCGCCGCTATCTCCATGACCCGGTGGTCCACTCCGTCGACCCGTCGGCCGGTGCCGTCACGACGATGGAGCACCACATACTGCATGTGCAGAACACCGACAAATACGCCACCACCACCGAGATCGCGGCCCGCGACGGCCGGGTGATCATGTTCCTGGACACCAAGCACGCCGTCGACAAGCTCACCAAGCACCTGCTGAGCAGCGGCGTACGGGCGGCGGCGCTGCACGGCGGCAAGTCGCAGCCGCAGCGCACCCGGACCCTGGCCCAGTTCAAGACCGGTCATGTCACCGCGCTGGTGGCGACCAATGTCGCGGCCCGCGGTATCCATGTCGACGATCTCGACCTGGTGGTCAATGTCGACCCGCCCACCGACCACAAGGACTATCTGCACCGTGGCGGCCGGACCGCCCGCGCCGGTGAGTCCGGCAGTGTCGTCACGCTGGTGCTGCCCAACCAGCGCCGTGACATGGTGCGCATCATGGCGGACGCCGGTATCACCCCGCTGTCCACCCAGGTCCGTTCCGGCGATGCCGAGCTGAGCCGTATCACCGGCGCCCAGGCACCCTCCGGCGTCCCGGTCGTCGTCACCGCCCCGGTCGCGGACCGCCCCAAGACCGGCAGCGCTCCCTTCCGC
>NZ_JBSGUP010000966.1:0-2205 GCF_053607985.1 Streptomyces sp. NPDC055078 | reverse complement strand
CGGCAGAGGATGCCGGCCTGCGTCATCGGCCGCCGTCGGGACGACCGGCCGTCGTCAGGGCTGCGGCGGAGGCGGCGGGTCCTGACGTCCGCCGCCGAACTGGTCCTTCAACTTGTCCTGGCCCGTGTCGACCTGGCCGCTGTACTTGCCCTGGGTCTTGTGGTCGACAGCGTCGCCCGCCTTGTCGATCCCCTTGTCTGTCTGGGCCTCATGGCCCTTGAGCATCTGCTTGAGCTTGTCCATCACGGACATGGGGTCATCCCTTTCGCCGCACGTCCCCCCACCTCTCCAGGGTCGCCGCACACCGCGCGGTCCGCATCCCGGGGCGTATCCGGACAGAATCCCGGGCCCTGACAGCCTTCCACTAGGACACGATCTGTCCTAGTTCACTCCTACTGTGGTTCCCGAGAGAAACCACCGGAGCGAAAGGGAACACACCGTGCTGCGAGGAATGAGCACCATCACCTACTGGGCCGCCGATCTCACCGCCGCCAAGGAGTGGTACACCGATCTCCTCGGCGTCGAGCCCTACTTCGAACGCCCCGGGGGTTACTACGAGTTCCGCATCGGCGACTACCAGGCCGAGCTGGGCATCTGCGACGCCTCCTACGCCCCCGGCGGCCTCCCGGCCGCGCCCGGCGGGACCGTCGTCTACTGGGCGGTGGACGATCTGCCCGCCGCCGTCGAACGGCTGCTGGCCATGGGGGCGAAGGAGTACGAGCCGATCACCGACCGGGGCGAGGGCTTCTTCACCGCGGCCGTCGTCGACCCCTTCGGAAACATCCTGGGCGTGATGGCCAACCCGCACTACATGACGGTCCTGGCGCGAACCGGCGAGGCGTGAGACCGGCCCGGGGGACGTACGGGCACGCGGGCCCAAGGGCAGGCGGACAGGCGGGCCGAGGCGCACACGGGCACACGGGCCGGTGCCTCACAGCACTGGGAGGTTCTTCCGCAGTTCGAACGCGGTGACCTCGGAGCGGTACTCCTCCCACTCCTGCTTCTTGTTGCGCAGGAAGTGTTGAGCCTCGATGCGCGCCTGCGCCGATACCCGAGCGGCCCTGGTTGAAGGGGCTTTGAGGGGTCATCATTGGTCGTTGGTGGTCGTCGTCGGCCACCCTCGGACGGCCCGCAGACGGCCCGGACCCTGGCCCCGTGTGCGCGCCGGGGCTGTTGTCGGGTGACGGCTGGTCTCGTGACGCCCCCCTCTGAAAAGCGTCCTGTCTGGGTCGGGCCCGGGGTGTTGCGACTGTGGGTAGTCGATTCGGGTCTCTTCCCCCCTGTCCCTGGAAGTCCGCTACATCCGCTACACCGCTACATTGCAGGTCAGCAGCATGATTTTTGTAGCGGATGGGTGTCGTGTAGCGGATAGTTCCGCTACACGCCTCCTGTCTGGTTGCGGAGAGTGAGGAGGGGGCTTGTCGTCCCGGGGTCCGTCCGGCCCCCCTTCCTGGAAGTCCGCTACTGCCGCTACCGGCGCTACCGCCCTGGTCAGGGGCGTGATCGAGGTAGCGGGAAGGGGTCCCGGTAGCGGATGACTTCCGCTACCGGGCCCGTACGGGCCAGAGCGACAAGCAACGCGGACCACCCTCCGGGCGGACGACTATCCAGCCGCCCACGGCCCGTACACCACCGTGCGGGAGGGGCGACTGCGGGAGGTCCCGAACGGCCGTCAGAGCGCCACACAGCGGGGCGGGGTGGTCTCTTCCCAAAGAGCCACGGTTCGGGGCCCAGCGGGTCAGGGCCACAGACCCCTCTACCCCCTCTACTTCGCAGGTCAGGCCCCACTACCGCCCCCCTCTACCTGTGTAGAGGGCCCCGCTACCCGTGGGCACCCTGCGGCAGGGGGACATCCGGCCTGAGCGCCCCCGCCTTAAGAGCCGTCTTGGCCCTGAACGAGGCTCTGGGGGAAGAGACCACCCCCGCCCCGCTCGTGGCGTTCCCATCAAGACGGCTCTTAAGGGGGGAGGGGCGCGGACGCTGGCCCCCGATCCGGGCAGACCGGAGAACGGCCGCTGGATTCCGTTCCGGCGCTCCCTGCCGTCCGCCGGGCCGACAGCGCGCAACGGCCGGCACTCCGCACGGCCGTCGACGCAGCGCGAGCGGAGCGAGCCGCCAAAGGTCGTCCGCCCGAAGGGTGGTCCGCGTTGCTTGTCGCTCTGGCCCGTACCGGCCCGGTAGCGGAAGTCATCCGCTACCGGGACC
>NZ_JBSGUP010000965.1:0-2208 GCF_053607985.1 Streptomyces sp. NPDC055078 | reverse complement strand
ATCCGGAACCGCCCGTCGGCCTCCTCCAGCGCTGCCACCACGTCCCGCAGATCCCGGGCGGCCTGCGGCGGCAGCCGCTGGGGCATCCTGATGACCAGCCGGCCGTCCTGCGCGGCGATCTCAAGAAGCCGGGTGTCGGCGAGACCCGCTGCGATCTCCTCGCGCCGCCCGGGGCGGACCAGACCGACGATCTTGGGCCAGACCTCGTCGCCGGCCTTGGTCGCGATGGCGGACACGAAGGGCTGGAGTGCCGCGGTGGTCACGACCGCCGCCGCCAGATCGAGGAATCCGATGCGCTCACCGCCGTCGCCCAGATCGCAGTTCCAGCAGCGCGCGGCCCTTCGCCGATGACCGCACGCCGGGCATGGGAATGTCGACGCGTCGACTGTCATCCTCACCTCTCATCAGGGAACACCGGTGGACCGTCGCGTCAGCCTGCACCGAACGCCGGTTCCCCGCAAGGTGGCGCGCGAGGGGAGGCAAGTACCGTACGGGGAAGGGGAATCGGGTGGCCGACCAGTTCATCAGACACAACCAGCTCGCGCGCCGCGCGCTGTGGCTGTTGCACCGCGCGCACCGGAGACACAGCGTCAGAAGGCTGAGGGCCGCGCGCCAGGCGTTCGAGCGCGTACTGGACATCATGGCGCCCCACCACCCGGACCGGCCGGCGTGCCTCGGCAATCTGAGTGCGGCGCTGGTCCTCCAGTACGAGTGGACGTCGGACTCCGCCGCCCTCGACCAGCTCGTGGCGGTCGACGAGCTGATCGCACAGAGCCTTTCCGAGGAGCATCCGCAGCGGCACCTGCACCGTCACAACCTGCGGAAGCTCGTGACAGCGCTTGTCACAGGGCCCCGCCGGCCCGAACTGCTCGCCCGTACGGTCCCCCTCGCCAGGGAGGCCGCGGCCGATCCCGCCCACCGTCCCGTCTTCGCCGAAGCCCTGGTCATCTGTCTCGACGAGCTGTTCCAGCGCACTGAGGACGCGGCCGTGCTGCGGGAGCTGGTCGCGCTGGACCGGGAAAGGGCGGCCTCCGTCCCGGCCGGCGATCCCGACGCGGGGGTCCTCCTCAGCGACCTGGGCGCGGGCCTGCGCACGCTCGCCCTGCTGACGGGAGACCCGGAGGGCCTGGCGGAGGCCGTCGGCATCGGGCGGCGGGCGGTCGAGGCGTGTCCGTCCGGGCACGAGCACCGCGCGCTCTGCCTCAACGGCCTGTGCAACTCGCTGCACGCCCTGTTCGTCCAGCAGGACCGGTTACCGGGGACGCTGCGCGAGTCGGTCGTGTACGGGCGGCAGGCGGTCGCGGCGGCACCGGACGGGCATCCGGACCGCTCGTCCTGCCTGAGCGGCCTGGGGATCGCGCTGCGCACGCTGTTCGAGGAGACCCGGGAACTCGACGCGCTCCACGAGGCCGTACGGGTCAGCCGGGAGGCGGTCGACCGGGCCGGGCCCGACGACGCCAGGCTCGCCCGGTACCTCGGCAATCTGAGCGCCGTCGACCAGGAGCTGTTCAAACGGACCGGCGACAGGCGCGCGATCCTGGAGGCGGTGACGGCCTCCCGCACGGCCGTGGAGCTGAGCCCGGCCGGCACCTCCCAGCGGGCCGACCGGCTGAGCGACCTCGGCAACGCGCTGCACATCCTGTCCCAGGGGACGCCCGCCGCCTCCGCCGGGGACGAACCGGCCGGAGGGAAACCGGTGCCGCGGAGCGCTGTCGCGGCGACCCTCCGGGAAGCGGTCCAGGTGGCCCGTGAGGCCGTCACGGCGGGTCCCCGGGAGGACGCGCAGCGCGGTGGACGGCTGAGCAACCTCAGCGTCGCCGCCCGCGCTCTCTTCGAGTTCACCGGTGATCCCGCGGCGCTGGAGGAGGCCGTACGGGCCGCCCGTGACGGTGTCGCGGCCACGGCGGCCGACACGACGACCCGCGCGACGGCGCTGCTGGCGCTGGTCCGGGCGCTGGCACGGCACCCCGTCGAACCGGACAAGCCGGATGTGTTGCGGGAGATGCGCCGGTGCTGCGAGGAGCTGGAGGGGGCGGCAACCGCCCCGCGGACGCGCGTCATCGCGTATCTGCACCTCGGCAGGTACGCCATGGCGGCGGGCCCGGCCGAGGCCGGGACGGCGCTCGCCGCCTACGAGAAGGCCGTCGCCCGGCTGCCGGAGATCGCCCCGCGACAACTCCTGCGCCCCGACCGCGAGTACGGGCTGGG
>NZ_JBSGUP010000964.1:0-2215 GCF_053607985.1 Streptomyces sp. NPDC055078 | reverse complement strand
TCACGATCCTGGGCACCAGCGTCGGGTTGACGTTGTCGCGCACCACGTCCGCCGTGATGACGACCCGGGCGACGTCCTTGCGCGAGGGCACCTCGTACATCACCGACTGGAGGACCTCCTCCATGATGGCGCGCAGTCCACGGGCGCCGGTGCCGCGCAGGATCGCCTGGTCGGCGATGGCCTCCAGGGACGGCCGGTCGAAGTCCAGCTCGACGCCGTCGAGTTCGAAGAGGCGCTGGTACTGCTTCACCAGCGCGTTGCGCGGCTCCATCAGGATCTTCAGCAGGGCTTCGCGGTCGAGGTTGTGGACGGAGGTGATGACGGGAAGGCGGCCGATGAACTCGGGGATCATCCCGAACTTCACCAGGTCCTCCGGCATGACCTCCTGGAACTGGTTGCTCGCCTCGATCTCGCGCTTGGAGCGGATCGTGGCGCCGAAGCCGATGCCCTTCGCGCCCGCCCGCGACTCGATGATCTTCTCCAGTCCGGCGAAGGCGCCGCCCACGATGAACAGCACATTCGTCGTGTCGATCTGGATGAATTCCTGGTGCGGGTGTTTGCGTCCGCCCTGGGGCGGTACGGAGGCGGTGGTGCCCTCCAGGATCTTCAGCAGCGCCTGCTGGACGCCCTCGCCGGACACATCGCGGGTGATCGACGGATTTTCGCTCTTACGGGCGACCTTGTCGATCTCGTCGATGTAGATGATCCCGGTCTCGGCCTTCTTGACGTCGTAGTCGGCCGCCTGAATCAGCTTCAGCAGAATGTTCTCGACGTCCTCGCCGACATAGCCCGCCTCGGTGAGCGCGGTGGCGTCGGCGATGGCGAAGGGGACATTGAGCATCCGGGCCAGTGTCTGGGCCAACAGGGTCTTGCCGGAGCCCGTGGGACCCAGCAGGAGGATATTGGACTTGGACAGCTCGATGCCGTCGTCCCGGCCCTGGGTACCCCCGGTCTCCCCGGCCTGGACGCGCTTGTAGTGGTTGTAGACCGCGACGGAGAGGGCCTTCTTCGCGGGCTCCTGCCCGACGACGTACCCCTCCAGGAACTCGTAGATCTCGCGCGGTTTGGGCAGTTCCTCCCACCGCACTTCGGAGGTCTCCGCCAGCTCCTCTTCGATGATCTCGTTGCAGAGGTCGATGCACTCGTCGCAGATGTACACCCCGGGGCCTGCGATGAGCTTCTTCACCTGCTTCTGGCTCTTTCCGCAGAACGAGCACTTGAGCAGGTCGCCGCCATCACCGATGCGTGCCACGAGGTGCTTCCCCTTCGCCTGGGAGCGGCTTGGTTCAGCCTGCTCCTGGTGCCTCATATCCGACGGTACCTTGCCGGGGCCCTCGTTCGGGCCCCCCTTGGCGCGGTTCACATTGTCGTGTACCGCGCCAAGGGTTACGCACCGGTCAGGCGGCTGCCGCTGCGGTGGTCTTGCGGGTCGAGACGATCTGGTCGACCAGACCGTACGCCAGGGCCTCCTCGGCGGTCAGGATCTTGTCGCGCTCGATGTCGTCGCGGACCTTCTCGATCGGCGTGGTGGAGTGCTTGGCGAGCATCTCCTCCAGCTGCTCGCGCATCCGCAGGATCTCCCTGGCGGCGATCTCCAGGTCGGAGAGCTGCTCACGGCCGGTCTGCGAGGACGGCTGGTGGATCAGCACCCGGGTGTGCGGCAGCGCCATCCGCTTGCCGGGGGTGCCGGCGGCGAGCAGCACGGCCGCGGCGGAGGCCGCCTGGCCCATGCAGACCGTCTGGATGTCGGGCTTCACGAACTGCATCGTGTCGTAGATCGCGGTCAGCGCGGTGAAGGAGCCACCGGGGCTGTTGATGTAGATCGAGATGTCACGGTCGGGGTCCATCGACTCCAGGCACAGCAGCTGGGCCATGACGTCGTTGGCGGAGGCGTCGTCGATCTGCACGCCGAGGAAGATGATGCGCTCCTCGAACAGTTTCGCGTACGGGTCGTACTCGCGCACGCCCTGGGAGGTGCGCTCGACGAAACGGGGGACGACATAGCGGTTGTCCAGCTGCGGGCCGGTGTAGAGGCCGCTCGCGGAGTTGTTGCTCATATGGGTGTTCACCGTCCTGGTGGCGTTCTGCGGGGCGATTCGCGGGTGCTGCGCGAACGGGGGTGGCCGGGAGGGAGCGGCCGGCGCTCAGGCGCCGGTGCCGCCGCCGCCCGGAACGCCCGATGCGGCGGAGATGATCTCGTCGATGAGGCCGTACT
>NZ_JBSGUP010000963.1:0-2231 GCF_053607985.1 Streptomyces sp. NPDC055078 | reverse complement strand
ACCGCTCCACCACCCTCGGCGACAAACAATGCTTCACCTACGACGGCCACCGGCGCCTCAAGAGCGCCTGGACCGCCGCCACCGACTGCGCCACCACCCCCACCACCAGCAACGTCAGCGGGATCGCCCCCTACTGGAAGTCGTTCACCTACGACAGCGCCGGAAACCGCAAAACCGCCACCAACCACCTGGCCACCGGCGGCTCCGCCACCACCACCTACACCTACGACCTCCAGCACAACCAGACACCCCGCCCGCACCTGCTCACCGGCACCACCACGGCTCCCACCAGCCCAACCCAGCCCGCCACCAGCTACACCTACGACCAATCAGGCAACACACTCACCCGCACCACCGGCACGGGCACACCGGACGCCACCACCCAGACCCTGGAATGGGGCCCGGAGAACACCCTCACCAACGTCACCGAAGCCGACAACTCACAAACCTCATTCCTCAACGACGCCGACGGCAACCGGCTCATCCGCCGCGACACCACCGGAACCACCCTCTACCTCGGCGAAACCGAACTACGCCTCGACAAAGCCACCAACACCGTCCAGGCCACCCGGTACTACAGCCACGCCGGCCAGACCGTCGCCATGCGCACACCACAGTCACTCACCTGGCTCAGCACCGACCACAACGGCACCGCGAACCTCCAGATCGACGCCGCCACACAAACCGTGACCCGACGCCACACCCAGCCCTTCGGCGAAACCCGCGGCACCCAGCCCCACACCTGGACCGGCGACAAGGGATTCGTCGGCGGCACCCAGGACCCCACCGGACTCACCCACCTCGGAGCCCGCGACTACGACCCCACCACCGGCCGCTTCACCAGCGCAGACCCCATCGCCGACCTCAAAGACCCCCAGCAGATCAACGGCTACGCCTACAGCAACAACAACCCCGTCACCTTCGCCGACCCCGACGGCAAATGGCTCCTCCCCATCCTCATCGGCATCATCGCAGTCAAAATCGTGCGGGTAGTGGCCGCCGCGCACCAGGCATACCGCCAACGCTCCCACTCCAGGGCATCCAGCGGCTCCTCACGATCAGGAGCCGGGACCGGGACGGGAGGTGGGCACGGTAGCGGGTTCGGGGGAAAAAGGGGCGAAACCAAGAACATCATTGAGTACGTCAACGGGCTCCCGGAAAATAACGAACCCGAGAACCCCAGCCGCCTGGGACGGTGGCGCGACCTCCTCCAAGGAATAGGCACCGGAATCGGCGGGATAGCCGCAGACACCGTGGACATCGGAGTCAAACTCCACCCCTCCTGCTGGGTCTTCGGCGACTGCGGCGAAGCACGCAACACCTACGACAAAGTCGTCCAAGACCACGGCCTCAAACCAGAAAGTGAGGCAGCCGACGCGGGCGAGTTCCTCGCCCAGGTAGGATCACTCTTCAACGTCGGGGGAATCTTCAGGGCGCTGACAAAGAAGGTGCTAAAGGGGGCTACGGCCCGCCCGGGAGGAAGTCTAAAGGGAGTCAACCCCACAGGTTCAATGACAAATTGCGCACGATGCGCGATTGCCACAGACCTGAGACTGCAGGGACAGAGCGCTGTGGCAGGTCCGGGAGACATAACGGACGCGGGCGTTCTGGAAAAGCACTTCGGCTCTGCATTCAGGGCCACATCGGGGCGTGACGGCATCGCGGGCGACCTCTTGCGGCGGGGGAACGGAGCCCGGGGAATCGTCTACGGCTTTGAAACAAACCGCAGAGGTGACATCATCTGGGGCCACTTCTTCAATGCCGTGAACGACGGCGGCAATGTGAAGTTCCTCGACGGGCAGGCCGGCGGGTATGCTGACACTTCATGGACATACATGGACTTCATGCACACGGGAGCCAGAAAGTGACCCTAACTGAAAGTGAAGCGCGCGCCCTGGCGGAGAGTTTTGGAAGGGCAAACGTGACCGATTGGGACTCCTGGGGATTCGAGATGTCCCTGGAACCGTCACTGTCCACGCCCGATGGCTTCACTTTCGTGTATTTCCCGGCAGAGCGAGGCCCCAGCGGAGAGAGAATTAGACTGGGAGGTAACTTGCCAATCGTCGTCAGCAAAAAGGACGGCAGTTGCCGGTACCTCAACCGGGGAGAGTACATCAAAATGAAGGGCAAGTAGGCAGATGTTGGTCCGGGATGCACCTTCGGGAATGGTTCTTTGGCAGTGGAACAAAGAACCTCTCTGGACAGCCTGCTAAGGCCAGATACGGTAGCCC
>NZ_JBSGUP010000962.1:0-2244 GCF_053607985.1 Streptomyces sp. NPDC055078 | reverse complement strand
GCTCATGGCCCCGCCCGCGAGACCCCGGCGGCGGATACGTGCGGCCAGCCAGGTGAAGAAACCCATCACCGCGGCGAGGGCGCCCAACAGAATCACGAACGGCAGGAACGCATCCATACGTACGGATGCTACCGACCGGGCGTGAGGTGGCCCGAGTGGCCAACCAGCGCGCTCGGTCAGCGGCCATCCGGCCCGGTCGCCGCTTCGTGGCGCAGGGGTCAGCGGTCGGCGGGGGCCTTCCGCCAGACGACGGCCTCGGTGCCCGGCCGGCGTTCGGCGAACCGGCCCGACGGGGATGTCTCGCGCAACAGCCGGCGCAGATCCGCCTCGAAGTCGTCGCGGCGGGCACCGAACAGATGCGGAGCCGAGGACGACAGCGAGAACGCCCACGCGACGACGTCGTCACAGGTGCGTTCCCACACCTGCCCGGCGGGTACGAGGAGACGCTCGGGCCCCAGGAAACCGGCCCGGGTGAACACGGCCGACTCTCCGCCGGGTGTGCCGTTCGGCAGCACCCCGCGCCCGGCTCGCCTGACGGGTCCCAGATACCGCTTGACCAGGTCGTCCACGGCCGGATACGGCACCGCCGGATACGGGGGCGGATGCGAAGCCGGATACGGATACGGAGCCTGATGCGGAAGGCCGTCGACCGCTCGTGACTCCGTCCGCCCGGCCGCCCCGCCCGCGTCGTACTTCTCGCCCGCCTCGTGCTTCTCGCCCGCCTCGTGCTTCTCGTCGGAGATATGCACCAGCGCCCCGCCTGGCCGGAGCAGGTCCCGGACGGTCGCCGCCACCAGGCCGCGGTCCATCCAGTGGAAGGACTGGCCGAAGGTCGCGACGGTGAACGTCCCGAGCCCCGCGGGCAGTTCCTCGGCTCTGGCCCGTACCCACCGAGTCCTCCCGGCCGCTGGGGACTCGGCGGCCAGCCGGACGGCTTCGGCGATCATCCCGGCGTCCGGGTCCACGCCGACAGTCTCGCTGAACAGGTGCGCCAGGCTCAGGGCGAGGGTGCCGGGTCCGCATCCCACATCGAGGAGCCGGCCGCGCCCGTCGAGCCGCAGAACCTCGGCGAGCGCGTCGGCCAGCCCTGGCGCGTACGGCATCCTGCCGCGCCGGTAGTAGCGGGCGGTGCCCGCGAACAAGGTGTCGTCCCACTCCCAGTCGGCGCTCACACCCATCGGCCCCCGTCCCGGGTTACCCGTCTGGGGTTACCCGTCTCGGCGGCCGATGATTCCATGGCGGACCACCGTACAGAAGCGCGCCCGGTTCCATGGACAGATCGCGCCCGGTTCCACGGGCAGGTCACCCATCCCGGCCGTCGAGGCCCTGGGCCTCGACGGTCCCGTCGACGAAGTCCTGTCTGATCAGCCCTCGGGGCCCGTACGGGTGGGTCGGCCCCCGTGCACGGGCGCGCGCGACCGTCCCGTACGCGCGGGCCGCATGACCGTTACACCAGTTCGGCGGCCTCTTCGGCGGACGGGATCGTCCCGAGGCTGGATTCATGGAGGTCGCCGAAGACCTCGATGCGGATGGACCGGTCGATGCCGCCCACCTTGAGCGGGTCGAAGCCGCCCGCCCGGATGAGGCCCGCCACCACGTCGCCCGCAGGGTCGTCGTCGGTCGCGTAGAAGCCCACCGCGCGGTCCGGGGAACGGTTGGCGGCGGCGGTGAGGGTTCCCGCCGTGAGGGTGCCGAACGCCTTGACCAGGCGGGCGCCGTCCGGCAGCAGGGCGGCGATCACGGTGCCCGACGACTGGTCCTCGGGGAGCGTCTTGACGAATCCGCCCTTGTCGTCGACGGCGATGGGGTTCGAGGGGTCGACGACGATCTTGCCGATGAGCCGGTCGCCGTACTGGGCGACGAGTTCCTTGATCGTCTCGAACCAGACGGCGAGGACCAGGACATCCGCCCGGTCCACGGCCTCGTCCACAGAGACGGCCGTCGCCCGGTCCCCGAGCCGGTCCGCCAGTTCCCGCGCGGCGGCGAGCCGATGGCCCGCGACGAGGATCTCCTCGCCGCCGTCCGTCAGATTCGCCGCCAGGCGCGAGCCGATGTTGCCGGTGCCCACAATCGCGGTAGTCACGGGAGCTGCCTCCTCCTCCCGGTCATGACCGGGGCCTGGGGAGCCGGGCCACCGGAAACGCCCATGCGCCGGACCCGGTCATCGGAGCCAGTGGAACACCACCGCGCGGCGTCGGCGCGGTGGGTACCGGCGTCCGGGTGACGACGGGCGCGGACCTGCCC
>NZ_JBSGUP010000961.1:0-2244 GCF_053607985.1 Streptomyces sp. NPDC055078 | reverse complement strand
CGCTGGAGGTATGGCTTCGCAGATCGGACACAGTGACTTGATTCTACGGCGTCCGGTACGGGGCCCGGGGCGGCGGAAGCCGGGCCGCGCACGGCTGCCGGGCGATCTGGGGTGGTCTTCCGAGCGGCTTTCGGAGCAGCCTTCGGAGCGGCTTTCCGGGCGGCCCTCAGGTCGGCCTTCCGGGTGGTCTGCCCGGCGATCCGCGCGGTGGCGGAAACCGGGCCTGGCAGCGCTGCCCGGCCCCGTGTATGTGGCGGGAATCACAGCTGCGCCAGCGCCCGGCGTGCCACCTCCCGACCGATCGGCAGTGATGCCGTCGCCGCCGGCGAAGGGGCGTTGAGCACATGGACCGTACGGGCCGTCTCCTGGATCAGGAAGTCGTCCACGAGGGTGCCGTCGCGCAGCACCGCCTGGGCCCGCACCCCCGCGTCCGCCGGGCGCAGATCGGACTCCACCACGGCGGGCAGCAGCCGGCGCACCGCCGAGGTGAAGGCCCGCCGGGAGAGGGAGCGGTGCAGCTCGCCCGCCCCGTACCGCCAGTGGCGCCGGGCGATCCGCCAGGAGCCGGGCCAGCTCAGCGTCGCCGCCAGCTCCCGGGGCCGGACCGCCGACCAGCTGTAGCCCTCGCGGGCGAGCGCCGGTACCGCGTTCGGCCCGACATGGACTCCGCCGTGGATCCCGCGCGTCAGATGCACCCCGAGGAATGGGAACGCCGGGTCGGGCACCGGATACACCAGCCCCCGGACGAGATCGGGCCTGGTCAGGTCGTAGTACTCACCCCGGAAGGGGACGATCCGCATGCCCGGCTCGTCGCCCACCAGCCGCGCGACCCGGTCGCAGTACAGCCCCGCGCAGTTGACCAGCACCTTCGATCTGAGCACCGTCCCCGCCGCCGTACGCACCGCGACCCCCCAGGGCCTGCGGTCCACCGCGACGACCTCCTCGCCGCAGCGGATCTCCGCGTCGGACGCCGCCGCGAGCTGACCTGCCACCGCGCCGTAGTCGGCGATCCCGGTCGAGCCCACCTGGATCGCCGCGAGGCCGCGCACCTCCGGCTCGTACTCCATGATCTGCGCGGGGCCCAGCTCCCGTACCGGAATCCCGTTCTCCCGGCCGCGCTGGACCAGGGCGTGCAGCCGGGGCAGCTCATCGCGGCCGGTGGCGACGATCAGCTTTCCGGTGACCTCGTGGGCTATGCCGTACTCCGCGCAGAACTTGACCATCTCGGCCGCGCCACGCACCGCGAACCGGGCCTTGAGCGACCCCGGGCGGTAGTAGATCCCGCTGTGGATCACTCCGCTGTTGCGCCCGGTCTGGTGGCGCGCGGTCCCGGGCTCCTTCTCCAGCACGATCACCCGGGTCCCGGGCGCGGCACGGGTGACGGCATACGCCGTCGACAGACCGACGATCCCGCCGCCGATCACCAGCACGTCACAGTCGAAGCCATGTCCCGACACCGCCACGGCGTCACCTCCCACCCCGATAGTGCACTGGCCCACTGACAATGCCGTTAAACCAGCCGAAACAGGGGTGTGTTCCCGACGCCGGGTTTCCGTCGCCCGGACAGCGGTGCGAAACCGGTGCGGAACCGTGCGGAATCAGCTCGGTTCCGGTGCGGCCAGGGCACTGCCCGGCCGCCCCTCTGCGTCCCGCTGAGCGGGCCGGTCCGGGGTCCGTCCCCCTTCCGGGGACAGCCCTCAGGCCGGGGCTAGGCCGGGGCCATCAGCAGCGGGCGGGCCCGCTCCCGCAGCTCCGCGACCCGGGGCTCGTGTCCGTACGGCTCCAGGCGGTGCAGCAGATCCCGAACGTACTCCGTGGTCCGGGCCGAGGAGATCCGGCCCGCGACCTCCACCGCGCGGGTGCCCGCCGCGCAGGCGGCGTCCAGATTGCCCGATTCCAGCTCCGCGACCGCGCTCACCACCAGCCGCAGCCCGTGCGAGCGGACGAACTCCTCCGTCGGCCGCGACAGCGCGTGCTCGGTGAAGCGCCGGACCTGCCGGGGCGCCTTCAGATCGCGGTAGCACTCGGCGGCGTCCGCGCAGAACCTGTCGTACGAGTAGAAGCCGAGCCAGGCCGGGTCGGCGTCGCCCTCCCGGGCCCGCTCCAGCCAGCCCTCGGCCGCCTTCAGCGCCGCCCCGGCCGCGACCGCGTCGTTCGCCTTGGCGTGGGCCCGTGCCTCCACCAGCCGGAAGAAGCTCATCGTCCGGGCGGTGGCCAGTCCGCGGTTGCGCTCCAGCGCCGCCT
>NZ_JBSGUP010000960.1:0-2252 GCF_053607985.1 Streptomyces sp. NPDC055078 | reverse complement strand
TCACGGGTCTGCTGCTCGAAGCGCGCGGCGGGCCCGAAGCTGTGGCGGCAGGCGCCGGAGCCGGGATCTCCCGCCGCGCGCGGCGGCGCTCGCAGCGGGTCGTCGCACTTTCGACCGCGGGCAGCCGGGTCGTCGCATGTTCGACCGCGGGCAGCTCGTGGTGACCGACCGTATCGAGAAGCGAGCGGTCGGCCCGCTCCGGGAGCGCTTGGATGGTGCACCCGACCCCCTCCTTTCCCGGTGACCGGGCGATCCGGTCGTGGACGCCGCGTCGGTGCGTCCGGTCGTGGACGCGGCCCCGGTGCGCGGGTCCGTGGCTCGTGGACATCGCACCTCCTCGGCGCTGGGTCCGCGCGCTGATTGACAAGGTTAACTGACCGCACGTACGGTCGGAAGGTCTTCGGTGCGAAAGGCGGTGGTCATGTCGCACGACCGGACGGTCCGCGGGTGAGGCCCCTCGGCACTCGCCCGCGTCCGCCCCCTCGCGCACGCCCGCTCCCTGACGGGCCGACTTGTGTGTAGGGTCCGTCGCCGAAGGCCGTACCCCACCGCCAGGACCGGGGCCGTCCGCACCCGCGCGATCGGCCCCGCCGGGTTCCGGGCGGGCGGGGAAACCGTCCTCTCCACCGCCCGTATCTCCGTACCGCCACCACCGCTCCACTGCCCCTACCGCACATTCCGTCCCCCGACGTGGTGCTCCCCGCACCGAGTAGAGCCGCCCACGGAGGCTGCGTTGTTCTTTCCTCTCACCGTCCGTGATTTTCTCGACCGGGCGACCACGGTGTATCCCGACCGCGTCGCCGTCGTCGACGAGCCAGACCAGCCCGCCGTGTCATGGGGCTCGATCAGTTACGCCGAACTGGGACGGCGGGCCCGACGGCAGGCCGCGACCCTGGACGACCTGGGTCTGCCGACCGGTGCCAGGGTCGCGGTCGTCTCCCAGAACTCGGCCCGGCTGCTCACCTCGTTCTTCGGCGTCTGCGGCTGGGGTCGTGTCCTCGTCCCCGTCAACTTCCGTCTGACCTCGGCCGAGATCGGCTATATCGTCCGCCACTGCGGCGCCCAGGTGCTCATGGTCGACCCCGCGCTGCGCCATCTGCTGGACGAGGTCGACTGCGAGCACACCTTCGTCCTGGGCGAGGACGACGACAGGATCTGGGCGAGCGAGTCCGAGCCTCGGCCCTGGGACGCCGACGAGGCGGCGACCGCGACCATCAACTACACCTCCGGCACGACCGCGCGCCCCAAGGGCGTCCGGATGACGCACCGGAGTCTGTGGGTCAACGCGAGCGTCTTCGGCTGGCAGGCGTCGGTCGACGACCGTGATGTCTATCTGCACACCCTGCCGCTCTTCCACGTCAACGGCTGGGGTCACCCCTTCGCCGTCACCGGCATGGGCGGCAGGCACATCATGATCCGGCAGATCGACGGCGCGGAGATCCTGCGGCGGATCGAGGAGCACGGCGTCACCTATCTGTGCGCCGCCCCCGCCGTGGTGGCCACCATCCTGGACGCGGCGGAGACGTGGGAGGGCGGGATTCCCGGCCGCGACCGGGTCCGGGTGATCGTCGCGGGCGCCCCGCCGCCCACCCGTACCATCGAGCGCGTACGGCGCGACCTGGGCTGGGAGTTCATCCAGATCTACGGTCTCACCGAGACCGCACCGCTGCTGACGATGAGCCGGATGCGTGCGGAGTGGGACGACCTGGAGCCGGCGGAGCAGGCCCGCCTGCTGGGCCGGGCGGGCGCTCCCGCCCTCGGCGTACGCCTGATGACCGACGACGACGGCGAGGTGCTCGCGCGGTCCAACCACAACCTCGACGGCTACTGGGACAATCCGGAGGCCACTGCGGAGGCGCTGGCGGGCAACTGGTTCCACACCGGCGACGGCGGGACCCTCCAGGACGGCTGTCTGACCATCGCGGACCGCAAGAAGGACGTCATCATCACCGGCGGCGAGAACGTCTCGTCCATCGAGGTCGAGGATGTCCTGATGTCGCACCCCGCCGTCCGGGAAGCCGCGGTGATCGGCATCCCGGACGAGAAATGGGGCGAACTCGTCACCGCGCTGGTCGTCGTCGACGGTGAGGTGCCGGCGGACGAGCTGATCGCCCACTGCCGTCAGCAGCTCGCCGGGTACAAGTGCCCCAAGCGGGTCGAGTTCCGTGCGGAACTCGTCCGTACGGCCACCGGCAAGCTCCAGAAGTTCAAGTTGCGCGAGCCGTTCTGGGAGGGACACGACCGCCAGGTCC
>NZ_JBSGUP010000959.1:0-2255 GCF_053607985.1 Streptomyces sp. NPDC055078 | reverse complement strand
GGTGAGAGGCAGAGGCTCGGCATCCGCGCATTGACGATGCTTGTTTACTCATGGTTTGTTGTGATCGATTATGTTGAGATGGTGAGGGGTCTCACCGCAGAGGTTCACCGGGAGCCGCCGTGAGGAAGACGCCGCCGTGAAGAAGACATCGACCCGGCTCGCCGACGGACGGGAGCTGCTCTACTACGACTCCCGTGACGACACCGTGCGCGACGCCGTCGACCGGCGGACGCTCGGGCCGGTGGCCACCAGTGCCGAGATCCGCCGGGACCCGCTGCTGGGGGACTCGGTCGCCATCGCGTCGCACCGGCAGGAGCGGACGTACCATCCGCCGGTGGACGCCTGTCCGCTCTGCCCCTCCCGTGACGGCCGGCTCAGCGAGATCCCGGCGGCCGACTACGACGTCGTCGTCTTCGAGAACCGGTTCCCGTCGCTCGCCGGGGACTCCGGCCGCTGCGAAGTCGTGTGCTACACCTCCGACCATGACGCGTCGTTCGCCGGTCTCGGCGAGGAGAGGACCGCGCTGGTCCTCGGGGTCTGGACCGACCGCACCGCCGCGCTCGCCGGACTCCCAGGGGTCGAGCAGGTCTACTGCTTCGAGAACCGGGGTGCCGAGATCGGGGTGACCCTCGGCCATCCGCACGGCCAGATCTACGCGTACCCCTTCATCACCCCCCGTACGGAACTGATGCTCCGTTCGGCCGCCGGGCACCGGCACGACACCGGCCGCAACCTGTTCGACGATGTCGTCGGGCGGGAGGTAGCCGACGCGTCGCGGATGGTCGCCGAGACCGGGCAGTGGGTCGCCTTCGTCCCCTACGCCGCGCGCTGGCCGTACGAGGTGCACCTCTACCCACGGCGGCGGGTGCCGGACCTCAGGGCGCTGGACGGCGCCGCCCGCGCCGAGTTCCCCGGGATCTACCTGGATCTGCTCGGCCGCTTCGAGCGGCTCTTCGGGCCCGGGGCACCGCCGACGCCGTATATCTCGGCCTGGCACCAGGCGCCGTTCACGGCGCCCCTCAGGGATGAGTTCGCCCTGCATCTTGAGCTCTTCACCGTCCGACGTACTTCCGGCAAGCTGAAGTTCCTCGCCGGTTCCGAGTCCGGTATGAGCGTGTTCATCAACGATGTGCCGCCGGAGACCGCGGCCCGGCGACTGCGAGAGGCAGTGAGCGAATGAGCCAGCCAACGAGCAAGTACCTGGTGACGGGCGGAGCCGGATACATCGGCGCCGTGGTGGCCCTCCATCTGCTGGAGGCCGGGCACGAGGTGACCGTCCTGGACAATCTGTCCACCGGCTTCCGCGAGGGCGTCCCTGAGGGCGCGGCGTTCATCGAGGGCGACATCCGGGACGCGGGCAAGTGGCTGGACGGCTCCTACGACGGCGTACTGCACTTCGCGGCCTTCTCCCAGGTCGGCGAATCCGTCGCCCGGCCCGAGAAGTACTGGGACAACAATGTCGGCGGCACCCTCGCCCTGCTCGCCGCGATGCGCTCCGCCGGGGTCCGCAGGCTCGTCTTCTCCTCGACGGCCGCGACCTACGGCGAGCCGGACCGTACGCCCGTCACCGAATCCGACCGCACCGCGCCGACCAGCCCCTACGGGGCGACCAAGCTCGCCGTCGACCATATGATCAGCGGCGAGGCGACGGCGCACGGCCTCGCCGCCGTCTCCCTGCGCTACTTCAATGTCGCCGGGGCGTACGGCGGCTGCGGCGAGCGCCATGACCCCGAGTCCCATCTCATCCCGCTGCTGCTCGATGTCGCCCTCGGCCGCCGCCCGTCCATCTCGGTGTACGGCGACGACTACCCGACCCCGGACGGCACCTGCGTACGGGACTACATCCATGTCGCCGATCTCGCCTATGCGCATCTGCTGGCACTGGGCGCGGCGACGGCGGGCGACCATCTGATCTGCAACCTCGGCAACGGCAACGGCTTCTCCGTACGGCAGGTCATCGAGACCGTACGCACGATCACCGGCCACCCGGTCCCGGAGGTCCTGGCCTCCCGGCGCGGCGGCGACCCGGCGGTGCTGGTCGCTTCGGCGGCCACCGCCCGCGAACGGCTCGGCTGGACCCCGAAGCGGGCGGAGCTGGCCGGGATCGTCTCCGACGCCTGGGAGTTCGCGCGGACGCGCGCCGTATGAGCGACCGTCCGGGCGAGGGGGTCTGGGCCGCTCCCGGCCGGGTCAATCTGATCGGGGAGCACACCGATTACAACGACGGCCTGGTGCTGCCCTTCGCGCTCCCGCAC
>NZ_JBSGUP010000958.1:0-2259 GCF_053607985.1 Streptomyces sp. NPDC055078 | reverse complement strand
CCGCGGAGCCGGCCCCCCCACTCTGGTTCCTAACGCGTCTTATGGCTAAATGTACCCGCCACCGAGCCTCCCCCGTAGCGGGGTCCGCCGCCCGCCGGGCCCGCGCGGGGCGGGAGCGGGCCCGCGACGGCAGTGACGGCCCTGAGGGCCCGTCCCGGGCCCGGGTGACCGCGGGAGTCAGCCGGAGAGCCGTACGGGCATGATCAGGTACTTGTACGCGTCGTCCGCCTCGGCGTCCAGCGCGGGCTTGCCACTGAGCAGCGCGGGCTTGGTGGAGGTGGTGAACGACAGCTGGGCGACCGGGGAATCGATCGCGCTCAGACCGTCGAGCAGGAACGTCGGGTTGAAGGCGATCGAGATGTCGTGGCCCTCCAGCTGCGCGTCGACCCGCTCCACAGCCTGTGCGTCGTCGCTGGAACCGGCCTCCAGGATCAGCACACCCTGCTCGAAGCTGAGCCGGACCGGGGTGTTCCGCTCGGCGACGAGGGCGACGCGCTTGACGGCCTCGACGAACGGCGCGGTCTCGATCACCGCCACCGAGTTGAACTCGGTCGGGAAGAGGGTGCGGTACTTCGGCAGATCGCCTTCGAGCAGCCGGGTCGTGGTCCGGCGCCCGGCGCCCTCGAAACCGATCAGCCCTTCGCCGGCGCCCGAGCCGGAGAGCGCGAGGGTGACGGTGTCACCGCTGGTCAGGGCTTTGGCGGTGTCCAGGAGCGTCTTGGCGGGCACCAGGGCGACCGCGGAGGCGTCGGCATTCTCCGGCTTCCACAGGAACTCGCGGACCGCGAAGCGGTAGCGGTCGGTGGAGGCGAGGGTGACGGTGTCGCCCTCGATCTCGATGCGTACGCCGGTGAGGACGGGGAGCGTGTCGTCACGGCCCGCGGCGATGGCGACCTGGGAGGCGGCGGAGGCGAAGATCTCGCCGGGCACCGTGCCGGTGGCGGTCGGCATCTGCGGCAGCGCCGGGTACTCCTCCACCGGGAGGGTGTGGAGGGTGAACCGGGAGGAGCCGCAGACCACGGTCGCCCGTACACCGTCGGTGGAAATCTCCACCGGCCGGTTGGGCAGGGCGCGGCAGATGTCCGCCAGCAGCCGGCCGGAGACGAGCACGGTGCCGTCCTCGTCCACCTCGGCCTCCACGGAGACCTTGGCCGAGACCTCGTAGTCGAAGCTGGAGAAGCTCAGGGCCCCGTCCTCGGCCTTCAGCAGCAGGCCCGCGAGGACCGGCGCCGGCGGACGGGCCGGGAGGCTCCGGGCCACCCAGGCCACCGCCTCCGCCAGTACATCGCGCTCAACCCGGATCTTCACCGGAACCGCCTCCTGCTGTTGCTGCTCGCCCTTGCTGGCCTTCGTCGTCGGCTGTGTCGCCGGGGACCAGTCTGACGCACGGCACCGACAGTCGGTGCGGCTCGGGTCAAGTCGTGACAACAGGTGTCGCGGGCTCCGGGGCCGAGTTGTGCACAGGACCCACTTCGAAGCGGATTTCCCGGTAACTCTAGGTGTCAGTAGTAGTAGGGCCTGTGGAAACCGTGGATAACGTCGTCCGCGCAGGTCAGGTCCGGTTTTTTGTCCACCGTGCCTGTGGGCGGCACCGGTGGAAAACCCGGTGGTTCTGTGGACAGCGGAAAGTTCTGCACAACCGGTACACAGGCAGGGGGTAGTTCTCCCCAGTTCTGTCCCCAGCTTTACCCAGGTTCCCCACAGCCCAATCCGGCTCCTTGGTGTGACGGCTTTCACTCGGCACGGTGAGAGCGGGTGTTTTGTTGCCGAACAGTGGACAGCGGTGTGGAGAAGCTGTGGGCAACCGGGTCCTGCCTGTGGGTCACCGGTGGACAACGCTGATCACAGGCTGTGGACGAATTCTCTGTCCACAGCCTGTGGACAGAGGTTGGCCACAAATCCACAAGCGGTTGACCTGCTGTGATCAACTACCGGCGGCCGTGCCTGTGGACGCAGTCTGGACAACTTCCCGGTCCCCAGGCTGTGGACGGAAGATTCTGCCCTGATCTGTGGAGAACCAGGCACTCCGCTCCCGTATTCGAACAGCGTGGGCCGGGGCGGTGACCGCGCACGGCATGGAAATGCCCCGGGAGGCCGGCTCCCGGGGCGCCCGATGGAGTCCTCCGGGGGCGGCGACAGCCCGCCGGAGAAGTCCTCAGGGGTGTCATGGTGAGTCTGCCGAAGGCCGGCGCCGGAGCATCTCCACGGGGTGTCGGAGGGCCCCTGAGGGGCCGCGCCGGAGGGAGTCCCGGCGGGGGG
>NZ_JBSGUP010000957.1:0-2264 GCF_053607985.1 Streptomyces sp. NPDC055078 | reverse complement strand
GCCGCGGAGTGTCGGGCAGATCAGCAGGGCGGACGGCGCGAACGAGGACCACCGCACCGTACGAGGGGGAGCCCGGTGGTCCGGCCGCCTCTGTCGAGGCAGTTCAGTCAACCGAGTGGCCCGCGCGGCGGCCAGAGCGCGCGGCCCTCGGATCAGGGCATTCCATTCACACCCCGTGCGAACACCCCGTCCACTACGCTGAGCGGACTGAGCCTCCGGAGGGCCCCATGCAGCCCAACACCCTGCTCGACGCCTTGCTCGACGAGGCGGGATTCTCCCACGCGGGCTTCGCGGCCCGGGTCAATCAGGCGGGTCGTGCCAGGGGTCTGACCCTGCGCTACGAACACACGGCGGTGGGGCGGTGGCTCAAGGGCCAGCGCCCGCGCGGCCAGGTGCCGGACCTGATCTGTGAAGTGCTGGCCGAGCGGCTCCACCGGAGCCTGACACTCGGCGACATCGGCCTCGGCGGCGCCGGGAGCTACGGGGTCTCGGCCGCGCCGCCCGGGTCGCCGCTCTCCGGCTTCGTCGAGCGGGCCACCGCGCTGTGGCGTGCCGACGAACAGCAGCGGCGGCACACCATCGAGGCGCCCGCCGTCACCGGGACCCCTGCCGTCATGCCCGTATGGGAGTGGGAGAACCCGCCGGAGGACTCGGACGTCTCCCGCTCCGGACAGACCCGGGTGTGCCCGGCGGACATCACCATGCTGCGCGCCGCCCGCGCCCACTACGAGCTGATGTACCGCAAGGCCGGGGGGATGGCGACCCGCTCCCGGATCGTCGGATTCCTCAACTCCGAGACCGCGCCGCTGCTGCGTGGCTCCTACAGCGACGCGCTCGGCCGCCAGTTGCACCGCGCGACGGGCGGCCTGGTCGCGGTCGCCGGGATCTGCGCGTACGACTCCGACGCCCACGGTCTGGCCCAGCGCTACTTCCATCAGGCGCTGCGGCTCGCGAAGGCCAGCGGCGACCGGGGGCTCGGCGCGTATGTGATCGCCCTGCTGGTAAACCAGTCGCTGTTCATGGCCGAGCACCGGCAGGCCGTCGCGTTCGCCGAGGCGGCGCTGCGGGCCGTGGGCGGCCAGATCACCCCCGCGCTCTCCTCGGACCTCTACGCGATGCAGGCGAAGGCGTACGCGCATCTCGGCGACAGCGCGGGCGCCCTGCGGTGCATCAGACGCGCGGAGCTGGAGGCGGCCCGTATCCAGCCGGGTTACGAGCCGGACGAGACCGGCTATGTCCAGCCGGGGCTGGTCAATGTGCAGGCCGCGGAGGCGCTGCTGCGCCTGGGAGATCTGGCCGCCGCCCGTGAGCACGCGGCGGCGGCGGTCGACTCTCCGGCGCACGACCGGGGCCGGGTGCACCGGCTGGCCATGCTCTGCCAGATCGAGCTGAGGCAGGGCGAGGCGGACCGGGCGGCACGGATCGCCGTGGAGATGGCGGAGCGGGCGCGGGGCATGGAGTCCCAGCGGCTGCGGGACCGGCTGCGCTCGGTGCGGGAGCACCTGGTGGCCAGTGGGTCGGCCCATGCCGAGGACGCGGCCGAGCAGATCGACGGGGCGCTGCGCGTGCCCCTGTGACAGGCCGCGCGGGGCCCGCGGGGCGGCTCTCGGCCGGGGTCCCCCGCCGCCGTCCGGGCGGGGACGGTGTGGGAGGCGGTACGGGGCGGGGATGGTCCGACTGGCCACCCCTCTGATTCCCCTCCGCCCAGGTGCCTGCTGCGATGTTGCCACCTACTGGTCGGAAGGTGGCAGAAAAGTGCAGTGGACGAACCTAAACGAACAGACTGTCTATGAGAACCGCTGGTTCAGAGTAAATCTGGCCGACGTCGTTCTCCCGGACGGACGGCATCTGGACCACTTCCTCATCCGGCTCCGTCCGGTCGCCGTCGCGACGGCGGTCAACGAGGCCAACGAGGTGCTGATGCTCTGGCGCCACCGCTTCATCACCGACACCTGGGGCTGGGAACTGGCCGCCGGTGTCGTCGAGGACGGGGAGGACATCGCGACCGCGGCGGCCCGTGAGATGGAGGAGGAGACCGGCTGGCGGCCGGGCCCGCTCCAGCATCTGATGACCGTCGAGCCGTCGAACGGCCTCACCGATGCCCGGCACCATCTCTACTGGGCCAAGGGCGCGACCTACATCGGTCACCCCGAGGACGACTTCGAGTCCTCGCGGCGGGAGTGGATACCGCTGAAACTGGTGCCCGACATGATCGCCCGTGGTGAGGTCCCGGCCGCCAACATGGCGGCCGGGCTGCTGATGCT
>NZ_JBSGUP010000956.1:0-2264 GCF_053607985.1 Streptomyces sp. NPDC055078 | reverse complement strand
GGGCACCGTCCGTGTGCGCGGTCACGCGAGGTGGTCAGGCGACTAAGCCCGCTCGGTCTGCGCGGCCACCTCTCCCTGTCGGATCGCGGTGCCGCGCAACGTAGCCGTACTGCCCGGAACATTCAATACTGATGAACAGTCAGATCTGTGCGATCGGTCGGCAGCCGCCAGATCTCGGCGGAGTCGAAGCAGTCCGACGCCCTTGGGTGCGGGCTCTCGTCATGGCAGTGGAAGGCGGCCCAGAAGACATCGGCGAGAAGCGCGCAGGCCGGTGCGTATACCCGGTAGACGTACTGCCGCCCGTCGGCTGCGAGCAGAGCGACCATCCAGAACATGTCGGAGGGGACGCGTGCCGGGTGCGGTTCGGTTGCCGGTCCCGGGGCGCCTCGGGAGCGGAGGGCACACGGGCACGCGCCCCTGAGGGAGAAGTATCCCGATCTCATCCGTAAGGAGGAGAAACTGATCGTCTGTGCCCACCCTCAGTGGGACGGGCACATGGCACCCGACGGGGACGCGAGGACTCGGCGGAGCTGATGGGGTGAGGGATATGCCCAGTCCGACCCCCTGGCTGCCCCGGCAGTCAGCCGCCGCCCGCCGAGCCGAGCCCGACTCCCGATTCACTCCGGAGCTGGCCTCGGTGGTGGCGGCCGCGCGCCGCAGGGCGCTGCGCGACGGGGACCGGCAGACCGACACCGCGCATCTGCTGCACTCGCTGATCCAGACCGACCCCGAGGCGCGCGCCGTGTTCGGGCCCGGGCCGACGGTCGCCCGTGTCCTCGGCTATCTCGTCCAGCGCAGCATCGGCTACGGCCTGCGGTGGCAGGGCTCGGTGGAGGACTCCGGCGCCATTCCCGTCGTACGGGACCGTGGCCCCGGCCGATCCGAGCGGTCCGACCGGCCCGGCCGACCCGGCCGATCCGGGCGGCCCGGGCGGTCCGACCCACCTGGCCGATCCGAGTGGCCCGACGGACCCGATCCACCCGACCGGCCCGAGCGGTCCGACCGACCCGATCCACCCGACCGGCCCGGCCGTTCGGGGTGGTCGCCGTCCGTGTCCGCCGCGCTGACGACGGCCGTGGAGCGCGCGGAACTGCGCGGGGAGCCCCGGGCCGCCGGGGTGGACCTGCTCGCCGCCCTCGCGTCCGACCCCGGCTGCCGGGCGGTGGAGGTGCTGGAGCGGGCGGGGGTGGATGTGGAGCAGCTCGGCGGCCGGCTGGCGGCAGGCTGACCCCGGCGGGGCCCGCCCGTCTCGCCATGCGTCATGGGCTCGACGGTCCTGACGTGCGCTGACATGATGTGCCGATGCAGGCGTCTCGGGGTAGGAGCGCGGGTCTGGGAATCGCCCTGGTCTCGGCTTTCGCGTTCGGTGGATCGGGTGTCGCGGCCAAGCCGCTGATCGAGGCGGGTCTCGACCCGCTCCATGTGGTGTGGCTCAGGGTGGCGGGCGCGGCGCTGATCATGCTGCCGCTGGCCTGGCGCCACCGCGGTCTGCTGCGCCGCAGGCCGGTGCTCCTCCTCGGCTTCGGACTGCTGGCCGTCGCGGGGGTCCAGGCGTTCTACTTCGCGTCCATCTCCCGGATTCCCGTGGGAGTGGCGCTCCTCGTCGAATATCTCGGCCCGGCCCTCGTCCTCGGCTGGATCCGTTTCGTCCAGCGCAGGCCGGTCACCCGCGCGGCGGCGGTGGGCGTCGTCCTCGCGGTCACCGGTCTCGCCTGTGTGGTCGAGGTGTGGGCGGGGCTGAGCTTCGATGTGCTCGGGCTGCTGCTCGCGCTGGGCGCCGCGTGCTGCCAGGCGTGCTACTTCGTCCTGTCCGACCACGGCGGCCACGGGGAGGATCGCGCGGACCCGCTGGGCGTCATCGCGTACGGACTGCTCATCGGCGCGCTGGTGCTGACCGTGATCGCACGGCCGTGGGGCATGGACTTCACGCTGCTCGGCGGGGATGTGGACATGGGCGGGACGCGGGTCACGGCCTGGCTGCTGCTGGCCTGGGTGGTGCTGATCGCCACCGTGCTCGCGTATGTCACCGGGGTCGTCTCCGTACGGAAGCTGTCGCCGCAGGTGGCCGGGGTGGTGGCGTGTCTGGAGGCGGTCGTCGCGACCGTGCTGGCCTGGGTGCTGCTGCGCGAGCATCTGTCACTGCCGCAGATCCTGGGCGGTGCGCTGGTGCTGCTGGGCGCGTTCATCGCCCAGTCACAGGCACCGAAGGCGCCCTCGGGGCCGATCGCGTCCGGCGGGCAGGTGCCGGTGCCGGTGGCAAAAGG
>NZ_JBSGUP010000955.1:0-2269 GCF_053607985.1 Streptomyces sp. NPDC055078 | reverse complement strand
TCGCGGGCCGGCGGATCGCGCTGTGCGTGAATCTCGGCGACTACCCGGTCGAGCCCGAGGTCGCCGCCGCGACCCGGGCCGCGGCCGACGCGCTGCGCCGGGCGGGCGCGACGGTCGAGGAGATCACGCTGCCGTGGACCCGCGGGAAGATCATGGCCGCCGCGTGGGCGCACTACGGCTCGATCTTCGCGCCCATCATCGCGGGCGAGGTGCGTGCCGCGGGCGGCGACCTGGCCGACATCCAGCGCTACACCAGGGACTTCCACGAGCGGGCGGCGAACGCGTTCACGGAGTCCGGCCGCTTCGAAGCCCTGCTCACCGAGGCGGAGGTGCACGCCGACCTCGCCCGGATCTTCGAGTGGGCCGACGCGTTGATCTGCCCGACCTCGGGCCTCCCGGCCTTCCCGGCCGGCGAGGACTACCTGGAGACCGCGCTGGTCGTCGACGGTGTGCGCCTGGACCACAACCTCGAAGCGCCGCTCACCGTGCCGTTCAACCTCGCGAGCCGCTGCCCGGTGCTCAGCGTGCCGTCGGGCCGCGCGGCGAACGGCGTGCCGATCGGGCTGCAGGTCGTCGCCCGGCCGTACGACGACCCGGCCGTGTTCACCGTAGGCGCCGCCGTGACGGCCGCGGGCTCCTGGTACGAGAACGAGGACTGGCGGCCCACGCTGTGACCACGTCCCGGCAGCACGGCACCGTACTCGGCTACTACGACATCGGCCGCACGCCGTTCGCCGCGTGCGCCGCCGACCCCCGCTTTTCCTACTGCCTCTACGTCCCCGAGGGCTACGACGAGGACGGCGACACCGACTACCCCCTGGTCGCCCTGATCCACGGCACCGATCGGACGGCGGCCGAGTACCGCAACGCCTTCGCCGAGTTCTGCGAGCGGCACGACTGCATCGTGATCGCCCCGCTGTTCCCCGCGGGCGTCACCGCGCCAGGCGAACTGCACGACTACAAGTTCCTCGACTACGCGGGCGTCCGGTTCGACGAGATCTTCCTGTCCATGGTGGACGAGGTGCGGACGAAGTACCGGGTCCGGGGCCGGCGGATGCTCATGCACGGTTTCTCCGGCGGCGGTCAGTTCGCGCACCGCTTCTACTATCTGCACCCCGACCTCCTGAGCGCGGTGTCCATCGGGGCGCCGGGGCTCGTCACCCTGCTCGACGACACACTGCCCTGGTGGGCCGGAACCGAGGGAAGAACTCTGGACCTTCCCGCCATGCGGCGGGTCGCGGTCCAGCTCGTGATCGGTGCGGAGGACACGGAAACCTGGGAGATCACGCTGACCGAACGCGATCCGCTGTGGGTGCGGGGCGCGGACCGCTCGGGACGCACCCGCCTGGACCGTCTGGCGAGCCTGCACCGCAGCCTCACCGACGCCGGGATCGGCGCCAGAGTCGACCGGGTCCCCGGCGCGGCACACCACGGCTTTCCTCTGCTCGACACCGTCCGCGCGTTCTTCGCGACGACACTGGCCGAAGGAGTGTGAACCGTGCCGTTCCTGGTGAAGGCGGGAATCGTCGAGCTGACGGTGGCCGTGCTGAGCGGCTGGCTGATGGTCTACGTCACCAACACCCCGAAGGAGAAGCGCATCCAGCACGGTGTGCGCGACGCGCGGCGTATCCGGCAGGCGCACCTGGAGCTGCTGATGATGGGCGCGATGATCACCGCCATCGGGGCCGCCGTGCCGTCACCGCCGATGGTGGCGGCCGTCGTGATCGTGGTCTGCTCGTGGGTCGCACCGCTGTCGTTCCTCCCGGTCGCGGTCCGGCCGGAGCTGGCCAAGACCACGTGGATGCGGGTGCTCGACACGACGGTGTTCGTCGGTCTGTCCCTCGGCTACATCGTACTGGCGGTCGATGTGCTCACGCGGTGACCGATGCTCACCTGGTGACGGTGACGGTGACGGTGACGGTGACTGGTGACGGGTGGCACTTCGCCGAGCACGGCCCCACCCGCCCGGATGATCTGGCGCTCGCCGGAGCGGCGCTCACGCACGGTGACACGGGGCAGTGGCTCCGGTGATCTGTCGCGCACGGTCGTGTCCCCCTGGCCGGACGCGATGGGGGAGCCGGTCAACAGCCCGCACACCCTTCGGTCACCCCGGCCCGCCCCCGGTTCCGGCGATCAGGGTCCCGCGGCAGGCGAGGCGGGTTCGGCATACCGGCCCCCGGGGAGTCAGTGGCGTTCTCGCGGATCTCCGTCTGCGGCCCGTGGCCCGAACACGCGGACGTGCGATGGTCGCGAGGGGGGGCGGCCCGCC
>NZ_JBSGUP010000954.1:0-2269 GCF_053607985.1 Streptomyces sp. NPDC055078 | reverse complement strand
GATGGCCACCCCGTCGCCCGCGCGGGCGCCCGCCTTCATCAGCTGGTCCTCGACGCCGAGGCGGTTCAGCCGGTCGGCGAGATAGCCGACGGCCTCGTCGTTGCTGAAGTCGGTCTGGCGGATCCAGCGCTCCGGCTTCTCGCCGCGTACCCGGAAGATGCCGTCGTCCTCCCGGACGACGGTGAAGCCCGCGTCGTCGACGGCCTTGGGGCGGATGACGATCCGGGTCGACTCCTCCGCCGGCCTGGCCGCGCGCGCCTCGGCGACGATGCCCGCGAGAGCGAAGGACAGCTCCTTGAGCCCGGTGCGGGCGACGGCCGAGACCTCGAAGATCCGGTAGCCGCGGGCTTCGAGATCGGGGCGGATCATCTCGGCGAGATCCTGGCCGTCGGGGATGTCGACCTTGTTGAGGACGACGATCCGGGGGCGGTCGTCAAGACCGCCGTACTCCCGCAGCTCGGCCTCGATCACATCGAGGTCGGTCAGCGGGTCGCGCTCGGACTCCAGCGTCGCCGTGTCCAGGACGTGCACCAGCACCGAACAGCGCTCGACATGGCGCAGGAACTCCAGGCCGAGGCCCTTGCCCTGGCTGGCGCCCGGGATGAGGCCGGGCACATCCGCGATGGTGTAGACGGTGGAGCCCGCCGTCACCACTCCCAGGTTCGGTACGAGCGTGGTGAAGGGGTAGTCCGCGATCTTCGGCTTGGCCGCGCTGAGCACCGAGATCAGCGAGGACTTGCCCGCGCTCGGATAGCCGACCAGCGCCACATCCGCGACGGTCTTCAGCTCCATGACGACATCGCGCGCCTCACCCGGCACGCCGAGCAGCGCGAAGCCGGGGGCCTTGCGGCGGGCGGAGGCGAGCGCCGCGTTCCCGAGGCCGCCCCGGCCGCCCTGGCCCGCCACGAAGGTGGTGCCCTGGCCGACGAGGTCGGCGAGCACATTGCCCTGCTTGTCGAGGACGACCGTGCCGTCCGGCACCGGCAGCACCAGGTCCTGGCCGTCCTTGCCCGAGCGGTTGTCGCCGGCGCCCGGCTGGCCGTTGGTCGCCTTGCGGTGGGGGCTGTGGTGGTAGTCGAGCAGCGTGGTGACCGACTGGTCGACGACCAGGATCACATCACCGCCCCGGCCGCCGTTGCCGCCATCGGGACCGCCGAGCGGCTTGAACTTCTCCCGGTGAACGGAGGCGCAGCCGTGGCCTCCGTTACCCGCGGCGACATGCAGTTCGACGCGGTCCACGAAGGTGGTCATGGGGGTGCCTCCATTGTTTACGGAATCGTCTTACCTGTAACGCGGCGAAGGCGGACCCGCTTCCCGCCAGGGGAAGTGAGGTCCGCCTCCACAGAAATCGCTCTACGGCGCCCCGGTGATCCGAAGGAACCGGATTTTACTGGGCGACCGGATTACTGGGCGACCGGAACGATGTTCACGACCTTGCGACCGCGGTGCTTGCCGAACTCGACCGCACCGGCGTTCAGCGCGAACAGGGTGTCGTCGCCGCCTCGGCCGACGCCCGCGCCCGGGTGGAAGTGGGTACCGCGCTGGCGGACCAGGATCTCACCGGCGCTGACGACCTGACCGCCGAAGCGCTTCACGCCGAGCCGCTGAGCATTGGAATCGCGACCGTTCCGGGTCGACGATGCGCCCTTCTTGTGTGCCATGTCTTCTCAGTCCCTTACTTCGCAGCCGTGGGGATACCGGTGACCTTGATCGCCGTGTACTGCTGGCGGTGACCCTGGCGGCGGCGGTAGCCGGTCTTGTTCTTGTAGCGAAGGATGTCGATCTTCGCGCCCTTGTGGTGGTCCACGATCTCGGCCGTGACCTTGATACCGGCCAGCACCCACGGGTCGCTGGTCACAGCATCGCCGTCGACCACGAGCAGGGTAGAGAGCTCTACCGTGTCGCCGACCTGGGCGGTGGGAATCTTGTCAACCTCAACGATGTCGCCGACAGCAACCTTGTGCTGGCGACCACCGCTGCGCACGATGGCGTACACGCGGATCTCTCTCTCACTCGGATCGGACCCCCTGATGCCAGCCGCTCACACGGGCCGGGGCCTGTGACGATCCGGAAGGACGAGCGGCCTCTCCGGGTCCGGCGACGAACGCCTGACCGTACGGGAGGGAGGTGCTCAGGGGTGGGCGCGTATGGAAACACACCGAGAGGCAAGGTTACGGGGCCCGACCTTCCAGAGCTCACGAGCACGGTACCGAGGGAATACGTCCACCGGAGTTCCGTCGCGGAGGTGTTCCTGACCGGTTACCGGCGC
>NZ_JBSGUP010000953.1:0-2274 GCF_053607985.1 Streptomyces sp. NPDC055078 | reverse complement strand
GTCCAGCCCTTCGCCTTGGCGAAGGCGTCGGCCGAGTCGACGAAGCTCTGGTAGTAGCCGCGGTCGTTGATGTCGCCGGGGCTGAGGACACCGATGACGACCTTGCCGTCGCCGTTGACATCGGGCTCCTTGAGGCCGGAGTCGCTGCCGCCGCTCGCCGCGGAGGTCGTCTTGGGCGCCGTCGCCGCGTTGTCGGCGCAGCCGGACAGCGCGACGGCTCCCGCGAGGGCGAGGCCGACCGCGGCCCCACGACGCCAGAGCATGCTGTGTGTAGTCATGTGCGTGGTTCCATTCGCTGGGTGGCACCGCCCCGTCGAGGCGGTCGCGTGGCGGCTGGGGTGGTGGTCGGTGGGCGGGTTCGATGCTTCGGCCGAACTCGGCGCGGGAGACACGCCTCCGGTGGAAGAGGGACTCCTCATGTGCGGCGACACAGCACGGGACCGGCGACACACCACGGGGTGTCCCGTCAGCCCGGCCGCTCGGACCCGGATGGGATCGATACGGCCCCGGGGCGGACATGACCGAATCGCCGGTCAACGTCGGTGGTGACGCGGCCGGCCCCGGCGCGCACGGCGTGCACCGGGACATCCCGCGGGAAGACGGCCTCGGGCCCGCCGGAATCGGTCTGCACCATGGCTCGCACCACGTGGCCTCCTCATCCTTGCCGTCTCGCATTGCGAGGCGGTGGAACGTATTGCGAGGTACTCTGACCTCCGCCGCCCAGTGCTGTCAACGCTCCTGCGCCACATCTTCGATTCGCCGGCGGTTCACCGGCCCACAAGGCCGACGGCCCGGTCGGCGGCAGCCGGAGGCCGGTGCGCGGACGGGAATCGCCGTGTCGCGCGACGGCCCGGCGGCGGACGAAACGCCGAATTCCGCGTCCGGCCGCCAAGCGAGGAGTGAAGGCCGGTCCGGCGCGCTGCCCGCGTCATCGCCGCGCGGCTGCCGGTCGTCAGCGGCGGGCGGATCCAGGGCCCTGAGAGCCAGGGGCGGTTCCGCCGGGACGGCGGAAGCAAGGGGGCCGCGCCGAGGAGGTTCCTGATCCGGCGGACTCGTCGCCGGTCATGCGGCTCAGCCGGGTCCCGTAGGCGGGGGAGAGCCGCCCCGGCGCCACCGTCCACGCCGTACGCCCCTCCTGTCGTACGGCGTCCACCCGTAGCCCCTCCTGCCGTACGGGTGGCTCCAGCCGGGCGACGGCCGTGGGACCGGGCGCTCGGGCGGGAGCCGCCGTGGAGTGGTACGGCACCGGCCCGGCGGTCATCGCGGATCGGTCCCCGGTCCCGCCGCCGCGTACACCGAGGGGCTCACGGCCGCGGACCGCGGACCGCGACGGCGTCGGCCGGTGTGTGCCGAGGCGAGACCTCGGCAGCGTCGCCGCCCCACGCGTATGGCGTCGATGAGTGTCCAGGTGCCGGTGGCAGCGGTGGGCGCCCGCACCCGCCGGTCACCGCCATCGGTGGTCAGCAGCGCACCGGCCGCCGACGTGTCCGTACGCACCGGCCGCCGACGTGTCCGTACGTACGGGCGTCGCCGTGGCCCGCGTACGCACGGGCGTCGCCGTGGCCCGCCACCCGTCGAGTGTGCCGGCCACCGGTCGGGACACACCGCGCGCACGGCGTTCGGCACCCCGGCCGTCGCGGGTCGCCGGCGGCACGCCCTCGGCACCGAGCGGGCACACACCGGCCGGCCGCGGAAGCGCCCGGAGCACATCAGCACACTCGGCGCCGGGGAACACGGCCCCGGTCGGCTCACGCTCCACAACAGCGGCTACGGCGTCCGGACCCGCCCGCGCCAGGGCCTGTTGGACCACGCTCCGGCGGTGGTACCCATGGTGCCGGGTCTCATCGGGTGAGCAGCCGGATGGCGACACCCTTCTCCTGGGTGTACTCGCGCAGCGCCGCATACCCACCGCCCCGGCTGAAGCCGCTGTCCTTCTGCATATTGAACGGAAAGCCGATCACTCCCGCGTCATGGAACTGGTTGACCGCCACCTGCCCGGAGCGGACGTCCTTCGTCAGCCGCAGCGCCCGGGAAATGTCGCTGGTCCAGATACAGGCCAGCAGACCGAAGTCGGTCGCGTTCATCTGCTCCGTCGCCTCGGCGGTGTCGCGGAACGACTGCACGGCGAGAACCGGGCCGAAGACCTCCTCGCGGGCGATGCGCATGCCCCCTTCCACCCGGTCGAACACGGTCGGCCGGACGAACCACCCTTCGCCGGCGGGTGCGTCGCCACCGGTGACCAGCCGGGCTCCTTCGCGGGGCGCTTCCTTGAGG
>NZ_JBSGUP010000952.1:0-2283 GCF_053607985.1 Streptomyces sp. NPDC055078 | reverse complement strand
GGGCGGCCCTGGGGGCCTTTGGGCCCGGGGAGGCCCGGGAGGCCGCGCGCGGTCAGCCGTGCGCTCGGCGCCCTTGGGCCCGGGAGGGCCCGCGCGGTCAGCCGGTCAGCCGGTGATCCGGTGAACGGTCAGCCGTGCTTGGCGCGGGAGGCCGCGCGGGCGCGCTCCCGCGCGTCCAGGTTCACCTTGCGGATACGGACCGCCTCCGGGGTCACCTCGACGCACTCGTCGTCGCGGCAGAACTCCAGCGACTGCTCCAGCGACAGCTTGCGCGGCGGGACGATCGACTCCGCGACATCGGCGTTGGAGGAGCGCATATTGGTGAGCTTCTTCTCCTTCGTGATGTTCACGTCCATGTCGTCGGCGCGGGAGTTCTCGCCGACGATCATGCCCTCGTAGACCTCGGTGCCCGGCTCGACGAAGAGGACGCCGCGCTCCTGGAGGTTGGTCATCGCGAAGCCCGTGACCGGGCCGGAGCGGTCGGCGACCAGCGAGCCGTTGTTACGGGTCGTCAGGGTGCCGAACCACGGCTCGTGGCCCTCGTGGATGGAGTGGGCGATTCCGGTGCCACGGGTGTTGGTCAGGAACTCCGTACGGAAGCCGATCAGACCGCGCGAGGGCACGACGAACTCCATCCGGACCCAGCCGGAGCCGTGGTTGGACATATTGTCCATCCGGCCCTTGCGGACGCCCATCAGCTGGGTGACCGCGCCCATGTGCTCCTCGGGCACGTCGATCGTCATCCGCTCGACGGGCTCATGGATCTTGCCTTCGACGTCCTTGGTGACCACCTGCGGCTTGCCGATGGTCAGCTCGAAGCCCTCCCGGCGCATCTGCTCGACCAGGATGGCCAGCGCCAGCTCACCACGGCCCTGCACCTCCCAGGCGTCGGGCCGCTCGGTCTCCAGCACCCGGAGCGAGACATTGCCGACCAGCTCGCGCTCCAGCCGGTCCTTGACCTGGCGCGCGGTGACCTTGCGGTCCTTGACCGCGGCCTTGTTCTCCGCGCCCTTGCCGGTGCCGCCACGGCCGACCAGCGGCGAGGTGTTCGTACCGACGGTCATCGAGATCGCGGGCTCGTCCACCGTGATCAGCGGCAGCGCGATGGGGTTCTCCGGGTCGGCCAGGGTCTCGCCGATCATGATGTCGGGGATACCGGCGACCGCGCAGATGTCACCCGGGCCCGCCATCTCGGCCGGCTTGCGGGTCAGCGCCTCGGTCATCATCAGCTCGCTGATACGGACATTGGCGATGGTGCCGTCCCGCTTGATCCAGGCGACGTTCTGCCCCTTGCGCAGCTCGCCCTGCTCGACGCGGAGCAGCGCGATACGGCCGAGGAAGTTGTCGGCGTCCAGGTTGGTGACATGGGCCTGGAGCGGCGCGGACTCGTCGTACTCGGGGGCCGGGACGGTCTCCAGGAGCGTGCTGAAGAACGGCTCCAGGCTGTCGCTGTCGGCCGGGACCGTGCCGTCGGCGGGCTTGGTCAGCGAGGCGACGCCGTCCCGGGCGCAGGCGTAGACGATCGGGAACTCGATCTGCTCCTCGTCGGCGTCCAGGTCCAGGAAGAGGTCATAGGTCTCGTTGACGACCTCGTCGATACGGGAGTCCGGGCGGTCCGTCTTGTTGATGCACAGGATGACCGGCATCCGGGCCTGGAGGGCCTTGCGGAGCACGAAGCGGGTCTGCGGGAGCGGGCCCTCGGACGCGTCGACGAGGAGGACGACCGCGTCGACCATCGACAGCCCGCGCTCGACCTCGCCACCGAAGTCGGCGTGGCCGGGGGTGTCGATGATGTTGATCGTGGTGGGAGCCCCGCCGACCTTCGGGTGGTACTTCACCGCGGTGTTCTTGGCGAGGATCGTGATGCCCTTCTCACGCTCCAGGTCGTTCGAATCCATCATCCGGTCGTCGAGCTGCTGGTGGGCGGCGAAGGCTCCGGCCTGCTTCAGCATGGCGTCGACCAGGGTGGTCTTGCCGTGGTCGACGTGGGCGACGATGGCGACGTTACGGATGTCGTGGCGCGTGGGCATGCTGGCTGGCGCTTCTCTCGATCGTGGGATGCGGCGTATTCCTCTGACGCCCCGCCGGGGCGGACACGCCACGGCTCACCCCCATGGTACGGGCCCGCCGCGCCCGGGGCCTCCCCGTATCGCCCCGCCCCGGGACCTCCCCGGCCGCAGCACCCAGCCCGTCTGGCCCCAGCCCCAGCCCGTCCGGCGCTTGAGGACGGACCCCGAGCCACGGGGGGCGGCAGCCTGCGGGCCTGAGCGCGCACTTCCAGCC
>NZ_JBSGUP010000951.1:0-2287 GCF_053607985.1 Streptomyces sp. NPDC055078 | reverse complement strand
GCGGGACGCCGTCCGGCACCGTGCCGGACGGCGTCCCGGCCGTCGTATCGGCCGAAGCGTGGGCCGGCCCGGATGACCATGGTCGCCGTTCTGCCCAGCCGACGCGGTAACTCTTGATTCCGCGCCCGGTTACGGGGCGGCACACGGACCGTGCTCCGGTGCCGCCGGGTAGCGTCTGCCCCGTGGTGGCGGGGACACCACGGGGCGCGCTCCGCCGGGCGGCCCTCCCGGCCGCCGCGCAGGATCGTCCACCGCCGGAGCGTGTCCGGCAGGACCGCCGTGGGAACCGTCGTCGCACCAACCTGGAGGCTTGGCTTGCGTGAGCACACCATCGTCGTCGGCTTCGGCACGAAGGGCCGTTCCGCCATCCAGACGCTGACCGCCACGGGTCTGCGGAAGGAACAGATCATCGTCATCGATCCCAGCGGCAAGGTGATCGAAGCCGCTGCCGCCGAGGGCTTCGTGGGGGTGACCGGCGACGCGACCCGCAGCGATGTGCTGATCAGGGCCGAGGTGCAGCGGGCGGGGCAGATCATCATCGCCACCCAGCGCGACGACACCGCCGTACTGGTCACCCTCACCGCGCGGCAGCTCAACCGGGAGGCGAAGATCGTCGCCGCCGTACGGGAGGAGGAGAACGCGCCGCTGCTGAGGCAGTCCGGCGCCGACGCCGTCATCACCAGCGCGAGCGCGGCCGGGCGGCTGCTCGGCCTGTCCGTGCTCAGCCCGAGTGCGGGCGCGGTGATGGAAGATCT
This sequence comes from Streptomyces sp. NPDC055078, assembly GCF_053607985.1. NCBI lineage: Bacteria > Bacillati > Actinomycetota > Actinomycetes > Kitasatosporales > Streptomycetaceae > Streptomyces > Streptomyces sp. NPDC055078. Next base: position 1,532 of record NZ_JBSGUP010000951.1, on the reverse strand, counting down.
GATCCAGCAGGGCAGCGGGCTCGATCTGGTGGAACGCCCGGTGATAAAGGCCGAGGTGGGGCGCGGTGTCCGGGAGACCGGCGATCTGGTGGTGAGCGTGCTGCGGGGGCACCGGCTGATCGGCTACGACGACCCTGCCGCGAGCCCGCTCCAGTCGACGGACCGCCTGATCACGATCGTGCGGGCGGACGGGGTCTCACGACCGCAACCCACGGAGTAGCGCCTCGCGAGGCGCGCGATGTGTGCCCGACGACGGGATTCCGGCGGCCCGTCGCACGGCTCCGGCCCCTGGAGTGGCGGCCCGGCGATGTGGGCGATGGCGGGGTCCGTCGCGAGGCGCCCGCCTCTGGAGTGGCGCCTCCGCCGGAAGGGCCGGCGCCGTCCGGCCACTGGCCGGGAGTAGCCTCGCGGCCATGCATGCGATCACGATTCCCGAACCCGGTGGTCCCGAGGTACTGGTGTGGGCCGAGGTCCCCGATCCCGTACCCGCCGAGGGAGAGGTCCTCGTCGAGGTGGTGGCCAGTGCGGTCAACCGCGCCGATCTCCTTCAGCGGCAAGGCTTCTACAACCCGCCGCCGGGGGCGTCCCCGTACCCCGGTCTCGAATGCTCGGGGCGGATCACCGCGCTCGGGCCCGGAGTCTCCGGATGGGCTGTGGGGGACGAAGTCTGCGCGCTGCTCTCGGGCGGCGGCTACGCGGAGCGGGTGGCCGTCCCGGTGGGGCAGTTGCTGCCGGTGCCGGACGGGATGGATCTGGTCACGGCGGCGGCGCTGCCCGAGGTGACCGCGACCGTCTGGTCGAACGTCTTCATGATCGCCCATCTGCGGCCGGGCGAGACCGTCCTGATCCACGGCGGGGCGAGCGGAGTCGGCACCATGGCCGTCCAGCTCGCCAAGGCGGTGGGCGCGAGGGTGGCCGTCACCGCGGGCGGGCCCGAGAAACTGGCGCGCTGCGCCGAACTGGGTGCGGACATCCTCATCGACTACAAGCAGCAGGACTTCGTGGAGGAACTGGGCAAGGCGACGGAGGGGGCGGGGGCGGACGTCATCCTCGACATCGTCGGCGCGAAGTATCTGGACCGGAATGTACGGGCCCTCGCGGTCAGCGGGCGGCTCGCGGTGATCGGTCTCCAGGGCGGGGTCAAGGGGGAACTGAATCTGTCGACCCTGCTCGGCAAGCGGGCGGCGGTCACGGCGACATCCCTGAGGGCACGCCCGCTGGGGGAGAAGGCGTCGATCGTCTCGGCGGTACGGGAGCATGTGTGGCCCCTGATCGAATCCGGCCGGGTCCGTGCGGTGGTGGACCGCCAGGTGCCGCTCCCGGAGGCGGCGGAGGGTCACCGGGTCCTGGAGTCCGGCGCGCATGTGGGGAAGGTTCTGCTGGTGGCGCGATGAGCTGCCGCCCGGTCACCACGCGACCCGGCTGATCACCGGAGTGACCGGGCACCCGCGGCGCCCGGTCACTGCGGTCGCACCCGGCCCTCCCGGTGGGTGAACCGAGGACAGGCGGTCCGCCGTGGGCCGTAGGGGCCG
>NZ_JBSGUP010000950.1:0-2297 GCF_053607985.1 Streptomyces sp. NPDC055078 | reverse complement strand
ACACTGCATAAAACCTCAGACCGCCGCCGACGGCTTATAATAAAAACCCGGAGTCCCCGGCCGGCTGGAACGGGTGGACGCCCGGGAGCCGGGGATCGCTCATACGCGCTCCACCTCCCCCTCGGCCACGGTGTATCTCGTCCCGGCCAGCACCCCGGGCACATCGTCGTCGACAGCGGCGGTCACCAGCACCTGCTCCCCCGGAGCCACCAGTTCCGCCAGCCGCTCCCGACGCCGGGTGTCCAGCTCGGCGAAGACATCGTCCAGGACGAGCACGGGCTCATTGCCCTCCGCCCGCAGCAGATCGTACGAGGCCAGCCGCAGCGCCAGCGCGTAGGACCAGGACTCGCCGTGGCTGGCGTACCCCTTCGCCGGGAGCTGCCCCAGCTTGAGGACCAGATCGTCGCGGTGCGGGCCGACCAGGGTGACGCCCCGCTCGATCTCCTGTTTGCGCGCCTCGCCCAGCGCGGCGATCAGCTGTGCGTACAGCTCGTCCCGGCCGTGCGGCTCACCTGCCGCACCGGCGGAGGAACGGTACTCCAGAGCGATGGGACCGCCGCCCGGAGCGAGCGTCTCGTACGCCTTGTCGGCCAGCGGCTGCAGGACCCCGATCAGCTCCATCCGCTGCGCCAGCAGCTCCGCCCCGGTGCGCGCCAGATGCTGGTCCCACACATCGAGCGTGGACAGATCCGCGCCCCCGGAACCAGCGCCCCCGGAAGCGGCACCGACGGAACCAGCGGCTCCGGAGCCCCCCGGAGACCTGCCGTGCCGACGCGCCATCGCCGCCGACTTCAGCAGGGTGTTGCGCTGCTTGAGAACCCGTTCGTAGTCGGACCGGACGCCCGCCATCCGCGGCGCACGCGCGGTGACCAGTTCATCGAGGAACCGCCGCCGGTCGCCCGGGTCGCCCTTCACCAGCGCCAGATCCTCCGGCGCGAACAGCACCGTCCGGACGATCCCCAGTACATCGCGGGGTCTGACCTGCGACGATCTATTGATACGGGCCCGATTCGCCTTCCCCGGGTTCAGCTCCAGCTCCACCAGCTGGGAGCGCTCGCCCTGTGTGACGGCCGCCCGGATCACGGCACGGTCGGCCCCGACCCGTACGAGCGGCGCGTCGGACGAGACCCGGTGGCTGGCCAGCGTCGCCAGATAGCCGACCGCCTCGACCAGATTGGTCTTGCCCTGCCCGTTCGCCCCGACGAACGAGGTGACGCCCGGATCGAGCGGGACCTCGACCCGGGCGTACGAGCGGAAGTCGGCCAGCGACAGATGCGTGACGTGCATGGATACAGGCCGACCTCCCCCTGCTCGGATCTACTTCTTGTTCTCCACGGCGTGACCGCCGAACTGGTTGCGCAGTGCCGCGATCATCTTCATCTGGGGGGAGTCGTCCTGCCTGGAGGCGAACCGCGCGAACAGCGAAGCGGTGATCGCGGGCAGCGGTACGGCGTTGTCGATGGCGGCTTCGACCGTCCACCGGCCCTCGCCGCTGTCCTGCGCGAAGCCGCGCAGCTTGTCCAGGTGCTCGTCGTCGTCCAGCGCGTTGACCGCGAGATCGAGCAGCCAGGAGCGGATGACGGTGCCCTCCTGCCAGGAGCGGAAGACCTCGCGTACGTCCGTGACGGAGTCGACCTTCTCCAGCAGCTCCCAGCCCTCGGCGTATGCCTGCATCATGGCGTACTCGATGCCGTTGTGGACCATCTTGGCGAAGTGGCCGGCGCCGACCTTGCCCGCGTGGACCGAGCCGAAGTCGCCCTCGGGCTTGAGGGCGTCGAAGACCGGCCGCACCGGGGCGACGTGCTCGGCGGAGCCGCCGTACATCAGGGCGTAACCGTTCTCCAGGCCCCAGACGCCGCCGGAGACTCCGCAGTCGACAAAGCCGATGCCCTTGATGCCCAGCTCGACAGCGTGCCTCTCGTCGTCGGTCCAGCGGGAGTTCCCGCCGTCCACGACGATGTCGCCGGGGGAGAGCAGCTCGGCCAGCTCATCGATGGTGGACTGGGTCGCGGCACCGGCCGGCACCATCACCCACACCACACGCGGGCCCTTCAGCTTGTCCACAAGCTCCTGAAGGCTGTGGACATCGGCGACGTCCGGGTTGCGGTCGTAGCCGATGACGGTGTGGCCCGCGTGGCGGATGCGCTCGCGCATATTGCCGCCCATTTTGCCGAGGCCGACGAGGCCGAGCTCCATCTCAGTGTCCTTAAGCGTCGTATGGCGATAAGTAACCGGCTCCGAGCCTACGCCGGAGAGCGGTACGGAGCCCGACGGGCCCGCTCCGGGCGGGAGCGGGC
>NZ_JBSGUP010000949.1:0-2298 GCF_053607985.1 Streptomyces sp. NPDC055078 | reverse complement strand
CACCCGGGGTGGCGTACCGGGACGCCCCGCTGCGGGGCGAGACGGCCTTCGTCTTCACCAACGCGGCGGCCACCTACCCCGGCATGGGCAGCGGGCTCGGCCAGGCGTTCCGTCCGACGGCCGCCGGCGTCGCCGCCACGGTCCCCGGCACCCCGTTCGACGCCTCGGGGTTCGGCCGGCACTCGACACCCGCCGACCCGCTGGAACAGCTCGTCGCCAGCATTCTGCTCAGTACGTTCCACACCGCGCTGACCCGTGATCTGCTGGGCATCCGGCCTGCCGCGTCGATCGGCTTCTGTACCGGCGAGGTGGCCGCCGCCCATGCGCTCGGCGTCTGGTCGGACGTGCCAGGACACCTCCGGGACGCCGTCGGCTCCCGTATCTTCTCGCATGAGCTGTCCGGCGAGTTCCGCGCGCTGCGGCAGGTGTGGCGGCGTACGGGAGTCCCGGGCGCGAGCTGGATGAGCTACTGGGTGAACGCACCCACCGACCGGGTGCGGGCCGTCGTCGACCCCCTGCCTTCGGTCCATCTGATGTCGGTGTACGCGCCCGAATCCTGTGTCGTCGGCGGGGAGACGGACGCCTGCCGGCGGGTCGTCGCCCGTCACTTCCCGGAGTGCGCCACCCCCACCGGGTTCGACACAGCGGCCCATGTACCGGAGGCGGCGGAGATCGGCGGTCTCCTGCGCGCCCTGCTGACCCGCCCGACCGCGGCCGTGCCCGGTGTCCGCTTCTACAGCGGGTCCCGCACGACCGCCTACCTCCCCACGCGTGAGGGTGTCGCCGACGCCCTGACCGATCAGATGATCGGCAGGATCGATCTGCACGCCACGGTGAACAACGCCTGGGCGGACGGTGTCCGGATCTTCCTTGAGCACGGTCCTGGCGGCATGAGCACCGCTTCCGTACGGGCCGCCCTCGGTGAACGCGAGTATCTCGCCGTCGCTCTCGACGCCCCGGGCAGCCGGGCCGTGCCCCAGTTCTGCCGGGCCCTCGCCGAACTCGCCGCCGCCGGGGTCACGCTGGACACGGACCGCCTCTTCGCCGCTCTGTCGGCACCGCCACGCGTCGTCCCCGCACTCCACGCCGACCCGGTGCCCGCCGCCCGCTAGGGCGTCCTGCGACAGTCCCGCCGACTGTCCCGGACTGTCCCGCCCGGCCCGCCCGGCCCGTAGAAGGCTCTCGTGGCCCGGTGGTACAGGAGACGACCCCATCCGCGGTCCTCGGGCCCGGGTGGGGTCTCCGGCCGGGCGCTGTGGCCCCAAGGTCACCGCCACACGCCTGGAGCATCACGGGGGGCGTGACGATGCCGGAAGCGCGGGACGGCCGGCGGATGGGCCGTGAGCCGGGCCGGAGGCCGTGGACCGCGCGCCGGTGACTCGGGACTCGGCGCCCCCGGCAGGGTGTCGGTCCACCACCCCGGACGCATCGGCGTGGGACGCTCGACCCGCGTGCCGGAGGTGTGCCGGTGACGGCACCGACCCGCGCGCGAGGATCGCGTGCGCGCTCGCGGGGCGAAACGCGGTGCGGGTGGTCCGCCCCGCGCGGCGGACGGCCCCCAGTCGCACGGGCCGCAGCCGGTCCGGACGCTACGACCGCAGGAGGTCCCGTGGATGTCACGACGTTCTACGCACTCTTCTCGGCCACCTGTTTCACCCTGGTGGGCCTGTGGTGGAACGTGGTGCAGAGCCATCCGGAGTGGCTGCGGGTGCCCGCGATGCGCCGGGTCGTGGGCGGGATCTATCTCTCGTTCCTGCTGCCCGGGCTGATGGGTCTTTTCGCTCAGGTCGGGGGTGTCGAGACGCCCGAGATCTGGCGGGCCAGCTTTGTCGTCCTCGCCGTGGTCGGCTGTGTGTCGACCCTGCGGCTGCTCGCGCGCAGCGCCCGCGACACCACGGCCACGTCGGTCACCCTGCCCCAGCTGGTGACCGCGCTGCTCTATCTCCTGATCGCGGTGGTGGGATCGGCTCCGGAAGTGGCCGATGTCGTCGAACTGCGGCCGATCCAGGTGGAGGCGATGCTGCTGAGCCTGGTGGTGCTCATGGGGCACGGGCTGGTGTGGCGGTTCATGGCCGGCGAGGGGCGCCCGGCCGACGCCGCGTCCTGAGCCCGGACCACCGGATCCAGCGGAACCGGCTCCGGACCGGCGGGACCAGGCCCCGCCCGGCGGGGCCGCGGCACGCCCCGGCGGGGCCTTGGCTGATCAGGGCTTGCGGCCGACTCCCCCGAGGGCGATGACGTCGCCGGGAGCCTCGTCGGCGCCGGGGTCCGGTCGCCACCGCGCCGGCGGTACGACTC
>NZ_JBSGUP010000948.1:0-2309 GCF_053607985.1 Streptomyces sp. NPDC055078 | reverse complement strand
GCAGGGCCCGCGCCACGCGTGGGCCGACGCGCACCCCTGCGGGGTGTCCTCAAACGCCGGACGGGCTGGATATGACCGCCCCCGCCACGCGCGACAGGCGGAGAATGAACCCGGTCGATGGAGGATGTGTAGCCATCCGGTCACCCCGTGTGGCGAGCCGCCATGTTCGCCCATAGCTTCGGCTCATGACACAACAACGCAAACCGCGCAAAAGACAGCTCGCCTGCCTCGCAGGCGCCACCGTCGTCATCGCATCGGGACTCGTCGCCGCCGCGCCCCCCTCCGCCGCCGCCCGGCACATCGTGCATCCCGGGGAGTCGATTCAGGCGGCGGTCGACGCCGCGAGGCCGGGGGACACCGTGCTGGTGCTCCCCGGCGTCTACCGGGAGAGTGTGCGGATCCGCACGGCGGGCCTGACCCTGCGCGGATCGGGGCCCGGTACCGTGCTCACCCCGGCGCCCGCCAGGGCGCGGGCCCTCAGCTCCTGTGCGCGGAGTGGGCACGGGGTGTGTGTGACCGGAACGGCGAAGGCGGACCTGGCCGGGGTCTCCGTACGGTCGCTGAAGCTGACCGGGTTCCGGCAGCACGGGCTGTGGGCCTCCCGGACGGACCGGCTCTCCGTGGAGCGGGTGACGGCCGAGAAGAACGGCGTCTGGGGGCTGGCGCAGCAGCGGTCCACCCGGGGCGAGTTCCGGCGCAACACCGTACGCGGCAACGGCGACGCGGGCATCTTCGTCGCGAACGCGGTCGACGCGGAAGGCGGGGCCACCGACACACACGGCACGGTGATCGCCGGGAACACGGCGGCGGAGAACCGTATCGGCGTCACCGTACGGCGGGTCAGAAACCTCTCCGTACGCGGCAACGACATCTCCGCGAACTGCGCGGGCATGTTCATCGTGGGCGACGAGTCCAAGCCCGCGGCCGGGGCGATGACCGTGAGCGGCAACACCGTCGAGAAGAACAACAAGCTCTGTCCTGCCACCGCCAGACTGCCGGTCATCCAGGGCTCCGGCATCGTGCTGACCGGTTCCGAGGCCACCGTCATCCGGCACAACAGGGTGCTGGGCAATGTGGGCACCGCGCCGATGTCCGGCGGCATCGTGCTGGTCAAGAGCTTCGTGGGGGCGGCCAACACCGACAATGTCATCGAGGACAACGAGGTCAGCGACAACAAGACCGCCGATCTGGTCCACCGCGGCGGCGGCAAGGGCAACACCTTCGCCGGCAATGTCTGCAAGTCCTCCGAGCCCGCAGGGATGTGCTGAATGACCACGCTGAGCACCAGACCCGTATCGACCGCGACCATCGACGGCACCCCTCCCCCGGCGATGCGGCTGCGCGAACTCGTCTTCGGGGCGGCCTGCGCGGCGGCCGTCCGGGCGGCGGCGCGGCTCGGTGTCGCCGACGCGCTCGGGGACGTACCGGCCAGTGCGGAGAAGCTCGCCGCGACCGTGTCCACCGAGGCCCAGCCGCTGCGCCGGCTGCTGCGCGCCCTGTCCTGCTACGGCATCTTCGAGGAGCGGCCGGACGGGACGTTCGGCCACACCGAGATGTCGCGGATGCTGCGCGAGGACGACCCGGGGAGCCTGCGCGCCATCGCCCTGTGGTGCACCGAGCCCTGGACCTGGGCCGCCTGGCCGCGTCTGGACGACGCGGTGCGCTCCGGCGACACCGTCTTCCAGGACCTGTACGGGAAGGGCTTCTTCGAGTACCTCCACCAGGACGCGCCGGAATCCGCGCAGGTCTTCAACCGGGCCATGACCACCTCCAGCCGGCAGTCGGCACTGGAGGTCGCCGAGCTGCTCGATCTGACGGGTGTGTCGACCGTCGCCGACATCGGCGGCGGGCAGGGCCATGTGCTGGCCTGTCTGCTGGAGAAGCACCCGGCCCTCCGGGGCACCCTGCTCGATCTGCCGGATGTGGTGGCGAAGGCGGACCCCCGGCTGCGCGAGGGCGGCGCCCTCGCCGAGCGGGCCACCGTGGTGCCCGGGGACTGCCGCCGGGAGATCCCCGTCGACGCCGATCTCTACATCATCAAGAACATCCTGGAGTGGGACGACGCGAGCACCCGCAGCACCCTGCGGAACGTGGTCGCGGCGGCCCGGCCGGGCGCCCGGGTCGTCGTCATCGAGAACCTCGTGGACGACACCCCGTCGCTGAAGTTCACCACCGCCATGGATCTGCTGCTCCTGCTGAACGTGGGCGGTGCCAAGCACACCCGGGGGAGCATGGTGGAGCGGATGACCCAGGCGGGGCTGCCGCCCGGCGACATCCGCCCGGTGAACCCCTATCTCCACGCGTTCGAG
>NZ_JBSGUP010000947.1:0-2310 GCF_053607985.1 Streptomyces sp. NPDC055078 | reverse complement strand
GCCCCTGCCGGGTTCGTCGGGAGCTTCAGGGATCCGCACTACGTGCCCGAGGGCGTCCTCGCCGACGGCGGGTCGGCCGAGGAGTGTGCGGCCGGCTCCGTGCTCAGCTCAGCCCCAGAGTTCCTGGATGGTCGAGAACACCTTCTGGTTGTGCGAGAACTCGATCGTGTTCCCGTCGGGGTCGTTCACGGCGCAGATGTACCCGATGTGGGCGGCCATGTCCATCGGCTCCCACCGCAGGTTGCCCGTCTCGCGCGCCTTCGCCGCGACCGCGTCGACATCCTCGCGGTTGGGCAGCTCGATACCGATGTGCGCGAACGGCGCCAGCGTCGGCACCTTCTCGCCCGGCTCGATGCCGAAGCGGGCCCCGACCTCGGGAATGAACTCGGCGAGGACGAGGACGAGGGGTGAGTCGACCTGGCCCTTGTTCGACAGCCAGGCGCTGCGCCCGTTGCTGTCCGTGTTCCTGGTGACCAGCACCAGCGGGGTGATGTGCTCGTAGAACTCGATCGACTGGTCCAGATCGCTGACCGGGATGGCGACGTGGGTCCAGCGGGGTTCGGTCAGTTCTGCCATGGTTCGGCTCTCCTCATTCATGCGTTTCGTTGTTCATGCGTTTCGTTCGGCCCGGCCGCGACGCGCGGCCGTGTGGTCAGATGGTGAGCCACTTGGCCCGGTCGGGCAGGCCGGAGCGGGCCACGATGCCCTCGCCTGCGGTCTGGGCGCGGCGCAGCAGGTCGTCCTCGTCGATCGTCGTGCAGCGGTAGTCGTCCACGACGCGCCGCCCGTCGACGAACACGGTGTGTACGCCCCGCCCGTCGGCCGACCATACGAGCTGGTTGGCGACGTTGTGCAGTGGCCGCCACTCCGGCCGGTTCGTGTCGTGCAGGACCAGGTCGGCCTTCTTGCCCGTCTCGATCGAGCCGATCTCGTCCTCGGCCCGCAGTCCGCGGGCGCCGTTGCGGGTGGCCATCGCGAACGCGTCCTCGGCCGGGAAGATCGTGGCGTCGCGCCGGGCGTCCTTGAACAGGCCGGCGACCAGGTAGGTCGCGCGCATCAGGTCGTGGTAGTTCGAGGCGTTGTTGCCGTCGGTGCCGATCGCCACGTTCACACCGGCGGCGACCATCTCGGGGAACTTGCCGATCTGGGTCACGCCGTAGGACACCTTGAGCGCCGTGGTCGGGCAGTGCGACACGCTCGTCCCGGTCCTGGCGAGCAGCGCCACCTCGTCGTCATCGACATGGACGGCGTGGGTCAGGATCACGTTCGGGCCCAGCACGCCCAGTTCGTCGAGGTGCACCATCGGCCGTTGCCCGAACGCGGCGAGGAACCCCTCGGGATCCATCGCCGCCGGCGACATATGGGCGCTGAACCCGGTGCCGCACTCGACCGAAAGCCCCTTCGCGGCCCGCCACAGCTCGTCGCTGCAACAGGTGTGGCCGATGATGATCGGCCATGCCTGGATACGGCCATTGGCCACCGAGGCGTACCGTTCCATCGTGTCGTTCAGTCGCGCGATCGCCTGCGCGGTCGTGAGGCGCAGCACCGCCGGCTCGGGTACGAGATCCCACGCCCACGGTCCGACGCGGGCGCGGATGCCGATCTCGCTGAGGGCCTCGACGACCGGGTCGATGAACCGGACCGTGCCGGCCTCCAGGAACGCGGTCGTTCCGCTCTTGAGCATCTCCAGCGCCGCGAGCTGGGCCGAGATGTGTTCGTCCTCCTCGGTGTAGTGCGTGTGGATCGGCGTGAGCCACTCGAAGACGTTCTCCAGGAACGGGGTGTCGTCCGGGACGAAGCCGCGCGTCAGCGGTTCGCCGGTGATGTGCACATGGGTGTTGATCAGCCCCGGGGTGACGACGAACCGCTCGCCGGCGATGACGGTGTCGCTGTGCCACTGGGCGGTCACGTCGGCGGTCTTGCCGACGGCCACGATCAGGTCGTCCCGGATGGCGACCGCGCCGTCGCTGATCACGCGGCGGGAGTCGTCCATCGTCACGACGAGGGTGTTGACGATCAGGGTGTCGGCGGGTGCCGTGGCGTACGGGGAATTCACGAGGTGGCCTCCGGGGTGCGGGAGCGGATGAGGCGGACGTGCTGGCGCGGCACCGGCTCGAACGAGCCGGCCAACTCGGCTCCGGCCGCTTCGGCCCACGCGCGCAGGTCCGCGACCGTGACACCGAGCCCCGCTGTCGAGGCCAGCATCGTCAGTGACAGCAGCAGTTCGTGGCGGGCGGCGCCGCAGACGGCGCCGCGGTCCTCGCCGCTGCCGTCCTCGTCGCTGTCGCTGTCGCTGTCGCCGTCGTGGCG
>NZ_JBSGUP010000946.1:0-2314 GCF_053607985.1 Streptomyces sp. NPDC055078 | reverse complement strand
CCGGTGATCAGCGCCGGTGCGGCCGGAGCAGCGGCACCATCACCTGATCGATCATCTCCGCGATGTCATCATCCAGCCATTCGCTTCCGTACATCTTGGTGCGGTACATCATCAGCCCCGGGATCACATCGAAGACCATCTCGGCGGTTGCGCTCTCGCGGACGTCCCCCCGCCGGATACCACGGAGAATCACATTCCGGCAGAGCTGAATCGATGGCTCGACGACCTGGTGGATGATCACCGACTCGAATCTCTCCACCGTGGTCGCATCGCATTCGTGAATCACTGAACGAAACGCGGAGCCGGACCGCGAGAACATCACGTCCCTCAGCTGCCGGCAGAGATGGAAGAGATCGTCGCGGACTCCCCCATGATCGACGGCTTCCTCCAGCGGCGGAAGTCCGGCCCGCAGAGCGTCGGCGACAAGATCCTCCTTGGATGGCCAGCGCCGGTACACGGCGGCCTTCCCGGTCCGGGCCCCCGCGGCGACACCTTCCATGGTGAGCCCGCTCCAGCCGACCGTACTGAGCTGATCCAGAGCGGCTTCGAGGATCGCTCGTTCCAGCACGGCGCCTCGGCGGCGCAGCGAGGCGGAACATGTCTGGCCCGCGGCAGTCCAGCGCGAAGTGGCCATCGTCTTCTCTCCCTTGGGGACGGAAGTTCAGTGAACGCTTGCGTTCACTGAAGGGGACTCTCTACGGTTGATCCGACAGTGAACGGTCACGTTCACTAAAGCGCGAGGGGGGAAACCTCATGACAACCAATCAGTTAACAACTCCCAGGCCCTCCCGGGCAGCCCGCAAGCCGGGCCGTCCCGGGATCGCCCTTACGGTGATCGCCGCCCTCCAGTTGATGGTCGTGCTGGACACCACCATCGTGAACATCGCCCTTCCGCATATCCAGGGAGCGCTGGAGTTCACGACCACACAGCTGTCCTGGGTGATCAACGCCTACACGCTCACCTTCGGCGGCCTGCTGCTGCTCGGCGGCAGGGCGGGCGACATCCTCGGCCGCCGGCGGGTCTTCGTCTTCGGTGTGCTGCTGTTCACCTTCGCCTCACTGCTGTGCGGTATCGCGCAGGAGCCCTGGCAGATACTCGCGGCCCGGGCGCTCCAGGGCGTCGGCGGCGCCATCGCCTCACCCACGGCGCTCGCTCTGATCGCCACGACCTTCCGCGAAGGTCCCGAACGCAACCGGGCGTTCGGCATCTTCGCGGCGGTCTCCGCCAGTGGCGCGGCCATCGGCCTGCTGGCCGGCGGGATGCTCACCGAGTGGCTGGACTGGCGCTGGGTGTTCTATGTGAATCTGCCGATCGGCCTCCTGATCGCCGTCCTCGCGCCGATGTACATCAGCGAGTCCGAGCGGCACCCCGGCCGGTTCGACCTGACCGGTGCACTCACCTCGACCGCCGGGATGGTGTCCCTGGTCTACGGCTTCATCCGAGCCTCCGAGGACGGCTGGAGCGATGGACTCACCCTCGGCGCCTTTGTGGCGGCGGTCGTCCTGCTCACCGCGTTCGTCCTGGTCGAACGCAAGGCCAGAGAACCGATCACCCCCTTGCGGATGTTCGCCGACCGCAACCGCTCGGGGACCTATCTGATCATGATGAGCCTCGCCGCCGCGATGTTCGGCATGTTCTTCTTCATCGTGCTGTTCGTCCAGAATGTGCTGGGCTACAGCCCCATCAGGGCGGGACTCGCCTTCCTGCCGGTGACGGTGACGATCGTGACCGCGGCAGGACTCTCTTCCAAGCTGCTGCCGGTGCTCGGCCCCAAGCCCTTCCTGGTCACGGGCGCCGTACTCACCGGAGGAGGCACAGCCTGGCTGACCGCGCTCGATCCGGGAAGCTCGTACGTGGGAGGGGTGCTGGGGCCGATGCTGCTATTCGGTTTCGGCATGGGGCTGGTCTTTGTGACGGCGACACTCACAGCTGTCTCGGGGGTGGCACAGCATGAGTCGGGGGCGGCCTCCAGTCTGCTCAACGCGACACAGATGGTCGGAGGTTCCCTGGGGCTCTCGATTCTTATGACCGTTTTCGGCACGGTGAGCCGGGACGAGGCCGAACGGCAGCTGCCGTCCTTCCTCGCGGACTCCACCCCGGCGCAGAAGGCCGTCTTCGAGAAGACTCACGAACTGCCGCCGCCCTGGGGGCACGAGGTGCTCTCCGTGGGGATCTCGACGTCGTTCTGGGCGGGTGTGGGTCTGGCCGGACTCGCCGCACTGACCGCGGTGTTCGTCATCCGGGTCCGCAAGAGCGACCTGGAAGCGCTGAGCGGCGCGGCGGGGCCGGGAGGCCATGTCGCCTAGGGAGTGG
>NZ_JBSGUP010000945.1:0-2321 GCF_053607985.1 Streptomyces sp. NPDC055078 | reverse complement strand
AACGAGTACCGGGTCGCCCGGGCCTGGCAGGACGCGCGGGTGACGAAGATCTGGGCCGGTTCCAACGAGATCATGAAGGAACTCATCGGCCGTGGCCTCGGACTGTAGACCCGGCCTCTCATCCTCAGGGAGCACCTCGATGGGCAATCTCACCTACGACTTCACCGGCCGCACGGCCGTGATCACCGGCGCCGCACGCGGCATCGGCCTGGAACTCGCGCGCTTCCTGCGCGCCGCCGGTGCCGAGGTCCTTCTCGTCGACCGCGACGAGGCGGAGGTCGCCCGGGCCGCCGAGTCCCTCGGTGCGCGCTGGGCGGCGGCGGACGTGGCGGACACCGCCGACGCGGAGCGGGTGATCGCCAAGGCTGTCGAGGAGACCGGCCGGGTCGACATCCTCGTCAACAACGCCGGAATCCTGCGGGACGGTGTGCTGTGGAAGCTCACCGACGACGACTGGGACACGGTGCTCGCCGTCCACGCCTCCGGCACCTTCCGGTTCACCCGCGCCTGTGTGCCGCACTTCCGCGCCCGGGGCTACGGCCGGGTGATCAATGTGACCTCGTACTCCGGTCTGCACGGCAACATCGGACAGGCCAACTACGCCACCGCCAAGGCCGGAATCATCGGCTTCACCAGGACGGCCGCCAAGGAACTGGCCCGCTTCGGGGTCACGGTCAACGCCATCTCGCCGAACGCGGAGACCCGTATGGTGGCCTCCGTGCCCGCGGCGAAGCGGGCCGAGCTGATCGCGGGTATTCCGCTGGGCAGGTTCGGCGACCCGTCCGAGATGTGCGCGGCGGTCGGCTTCCTCGCTTCGGAGGAGGCCGGCTACATCACCGGTGCCGTCCTGCCTGTCGACGGCGGCATCTCCATCTGATGTGCGGCCGCGAACCACGGAAGTCATCTCGTGAGGGACGTCTTCACGACCATGACCGGGTGACATCGACGACCGGCACGGACGACCCATGGGGCGGGACCGGCCCGGGTTCGCGCAGGCTGCTGGAGGCTGCCCTGGCCGCCTTCGCGGCCCGCGGGTACCACGGGGCCTCGACCAGGGACATCGCCGCCGCGGCCGGGATGAGCCCTGCCGGGGTGTATGCCCACCACCGCACCAAGGCCGACCTGCTCTTCGCGATCAGCGAGGCGGGACACCGGCATGTCCTGTCGGTCTGCGAGCGGGCGATCGCGGAGGAGAGCGGTCCCGTCGCCCGCGTCCGTGCCCTGGTGCACGACTACGCCGCCTGGCACGCCCGCCATCACCTGCTCGCCCGGGTCGTGCAGTACGAGATGGACGCTCTCCTCCCGGACCACCGGGCGGTCATCGTCGTACTGCGCCGCCGCACCGAGCGCCTGTTCCGGGACGAGATCCGGGCCGGGGCCGAGGCCGGCGTCTTCCGCACCGACGACGTGGACAGTGCGACGCTGGCCGTGCTCTCCCTCGGCATCGACGTCAGCCGCTGGTACACCCCCGACGGCCCTCGCACTCCGGTCGGGACAGGCCGCTCGTATGCCGGACTCGTCCTCACCATGCTCGGCGCGGAACGGGCCGGAGCGGGCGAAGGCCCTCCGGGGCCGGCGGGCCGAGGTCAGCTCTGCTCCATCACCACTCCTCCGTCCAACAGCTCTCGGATGTGTTCAGGGGAGTGACCGAAGTCCTGGAGAACACTCTCGGTATCGGTGCCCGGTTCGACCGGCAGCCGAGTGATTCGTGACGGTGTTCGTTCGAATCGTGGCGCTGGTGCGGGGACGGGGGTTTCGCCCATGTCCACAAAGAGCTGTCTGTGACGATTGTGCGGGTGTTCCTTTGCCTCGGCCAGGGAGAGTACCGGTGTGACGCAGGCATCGGTGCCTTCGAGCAGGGCGCACCACTCGTCCCGGGAGCGTTGTTTGAAGACGCGTTCGAGGTGTTCGGAGTGCTCGGCCCAGAGCGTCGGGTCGAGTCTGCCCGCGAATGCCTGTGGTTCGAGGCCGGCGAGGTCGACCAGGGAAGCGAAGAACGGCTCCTCGATGGCGCCGACCGCGACGTACTTGCCATCGGCGCATTCGTAGGTGCGGTAGTACGAGGCGCCACCGTCGATGCGGTTGCTGCCACGATCGTCGGTCCAGGCCCCGGCCTCGTAGGCGCCGTAGATCGGCGACATCAGCGCCGCCGCCCCGTCGACGATGGCCGCGTCGACGACCTGGCCTCGGCCTGATCTCGTCCGTTCGACGAGTGCCGCGCAGATGCCGAGGGCGAGAAACACACCCCCGCCGCCGGTGTCCCCCGCGAGCACCATCGGCGGAACCGGCCGCTGGTTCGCCATGCCGACCCCGTGCAGTGC
>NZ_JBSGUP010000944.1:0-2326 GCF_053607985.1 Streptomyces sp. NPDC055078 | reverse complement strand
TGCCGACCCCGTGCAGTGCGCCGGCCAACCCGATGTAGTTGATGTCGTGGCCCGCGGTCCGGGCGAGCGGCCCGTCCTGTCCCCAGCCCGTCATCCGCCCGTAGACGAGCCGAGGGTTTCGCGCGCGGCAGGCGTCGGGTCCCACGCCCAGTCTCTCGGCGACTCCCGGCCGGAAGCCCTCGATGACGACGTCCGCCGCATCGATCATGCCGAGCACCACATCGCGGCCCTGATCGCTCTTGAGGTCGACCATCAGCGATCGGCGGTTGCGGAGCATCGGCTCCTGTTGCCGCCGCTGCCGCAGTGTCGTACGGACGGGTGTGGGGCGGTCGATGCGGATCACGTCTGCCCCCATATCGGAGAGCAGCATGCCGGCGAAGGGGCCGGGGCCCAGTCCGGCGAACTCGATGACCCGGACACCCGACAGCACTCCGCCGGTCGATGTGCCTGTTTCCCCGCCGAGGCTCATCGGGGGGACTCGCCGGTGAAGCGGTGAGACCAGGCCAGGGCCTGGGTACGCAGTGTCCGGCCGAGCGAATCGAGTTGTTTGTCCATCTGCTCGCGAGGTCCGACGAGCGCGACCGCGGCGACGACCCGGCCGGCCTCGGTGACCGGTGCCGCGATGCCCGACAGTTCGTTTCTCATATAGCCGAGGCTGATGGCCAGGCCCTTTTCGCGGATGTCGTCGACCTCGTTCATGAATCCCTCGGCGAAGGGCTGCTCGTCGCTCGGGGCGGAGCTCAGGTAGGCGTACAGGTCGCGCTTGTCGCTGTGCGCCAACAGCACTCTCCCGGTGCAGGTGCGGAGCAGAGGGCGGCGGATGTGTGTCTCCGCGGCGTAGGCCGCATTCGAGTTCGTGGTGCTCACGTGGTCGATGTAGACGACCTGGCCGCCCACCGCGATCCCCAGGACGACCGTCGCGCGCGTCAGGCTGTGCAGGAGTTCGAGGTCGGCATGGTGCACGCTGCGCACCGGTTGCCGTCCGGCGGTCAGGTTGAGCACGTACGGCGTGGGGCCCAGGGTGAAACGGCGATTCTCCTCGGCGAGGAAGCTCGACGCGGCCAATCCGTTGACCAGCGCCTGGACCGAGCTGACCGGGGCGCCGAGGCGGCCGGCGATCTCGGTCAGGGTCAGTCCGTTGCGCTCCCGGGCGACGAAGTCGAGGATCTGCGCGATCCGGTCGACCGTGCGGTGATGCGGCCTGCGGGGCGGCGGCGCGCTCACGATCGGCCGTCCGGCGATGTCGCGCCAGGGCGAAGTTTCCCCATATGCATTGGCAGCTCCTGATACTCGTTGCAATTGCGCCCTGGTGACCGTAGTCGCCCAGGTCAGGGTGAGCAAATACGTATATAAATAATGTAGTTCATGCTTGCGTAGGATTGGGTTCATGTCTACCGTCGCAGACACCTCATGTCGACGACCTAGGAGACGGTGTCCGTGCCGATGCAAGCGCTGGAGTACTCGGTCAAGGACGGGGTCGCCACCCTGTTGTTGAACCGGCCCGAGCGGAAGAACGCCTTCACGCTTCCGATGCTCGATGACTGGGCAGCCGTGCTCAGGCAGGCCGAGGCCGACGCCGATGTACGCGTCCTCGTGGTGACCGGGGCGGGTGACGCGTTCTGCTCGGGAGTGGACCTGGACGCCTACGCGCCGGCCGAGGACCGCACCCCGTGGGAGAACAAGCAGGTCCTGACCTCGCGGGTGCACCAGGTGGCGCACGCGATGGAGGCGATGACCAAGCCGGTGATCGCCGCGGTCCGTGGCGTCGCGTATGGCGCAGGAATGGACATGTCACTCATGTGTGACATGCGTATCGCCGGCGAGTCGGCCCGGTTCTCCGAGGCGTACATCCGCCTCGGGCTGGTGCCCGGAGACGGCGGCTGCTGGTACCTGCCGCGCATCGTCGGGATGTCGAATGCGCTGCACCTGCTGTGGACCGGCGAGGTGGTCGACGCCGCTGGGGCGTTGCGCCTCGGGCTGGTGTCCGCCGTGCACCCGGACGACGAGCTGCTCGACAAGACCTACGACTATGCGCGACGGCTGGCGGCGATGTCGCCGATCGCCGTACAGCTGATCAAGAAGGCCGCCTACGAGGGATCTCGCCACGACCTGCGCACCGGATTGGACCTGATCTCCTCGCACATGGGCGTGGTGGCGGCCACCGAGGACGCACGCGAGGCGCTGCAAGCCTTTCAGCAGAAGCGCCGGCCCGTCTTCGAGGGACGGTGAGCGCGGTGAACGCCGCGCAGCCCGCGGCCGATGCCCACGCCGACCTCCGCGAGGAGGTCCGCACGCTCGTGACCCGGTGGCGTGCCGAGAGGGGAGG
>NZ_JBSGUP010000943.1:0-2335 GCF_053607985.1 Streptomyces sp. NPDC055078 | reverse complement strand
GGAGCTAAGGAGAATTGAACTCCTGACCTCCTGCATGCCATGCAGGCGCTCTACCAACTGAGCTATAGCCCCTTGCGAGATGCCGCCCGAACCAGCGTTCCGCCGCGGCGACGTCGACAACATTAACGCCCCCCCGGGCGCTTCACCAAATCGTTTCCCGCCACCGCGGCCGGACCTGCGGCAACCGGGTCGCCGCCTCGCCCAGGGCGGCCGGAACCGGGTCGGCACGGCCGCGGAACGGCTCTCTCGGCCACCCGTACGGGACGCGTCCGTACGGGAACTCCCCCACAGCGGACCCCGGCCGATTCACCCCGCGAGTCGCCCGGCGGTCACGCGGTCGCGAACGAGTAGAAGCGCTTCAGCGCGCAGTGCTCGTCCAGCAGCCGCCCGTAGATGGGCTCTCCCTCCAGCTCCCGGTAGGTTTCGATGGGATCGCCCTTTATGATCAGCGCCCGCGCGCACTCCTCGCACCAGTACTGGTACTCGGGATTGACCGGGTCCATGTCCCGGACGATCGGAGTACCACTGCCGCACCAGTCGCACTTACGCCTGTGTGCACCCATCACTCAGCTCCAGGTGTGGCCGCAGGACGTGCACACGTACGAGACTCCGCCGTTGTCTCCGAGGACTTGGGCGACATGCGCCGATCCACAGGACGGGCAGCTGAGGAGTGCGTACATGTCCGTGGTGGTGGCAAGCGGGCCCCGGGCCTTCTCGCTCCTCCTGGCGGACATCGTGCGCTCCTCCCGTCCTGGCCGGTGTCCCCTCCGGCCGTCCGATTCTGCCATGACCACGCAGCGGTGGCAGTGGCGTTGACGGAAGGCGGCGCGAAACGCGGAATCCCGCCCTCACGGCGAGGACGGGATCCGGATTGTGGAGCTAAGGAGAATTGAACTCCTGACCTCCTGCATGCCATGCAGGCGCTCTACCAACTGAGCTATAGCCCCGTGTGTTCTTGGCGCTCGGCGCTGCGAACAAGAGGAACTTTAGCCTGCGACCTGCCGGAAAGTGAAATCCGGCGGTATGCCACCGGGGCCGGGGCCGGGCGGTGTCAGTCGTCGTCGCCGAGGACCGGTTCCGGGAGGGTGCCGGCGTTGTGCTCCAGCAGCCGCCAGCCGCGAGCGCCCTCGCCGAGCACCGACCAGCAGCAGTTCGAGAGCCCGCCGAGACTCTCCCAGTGCCGGGACTCCAGACCGAGCAGCCTGCCGATGGTGGTACGGATCGTGCCGCCGTGGCTGGCCACGACGAGCGTGCCGTTCTCCGGGAGCTTCTCGGCGTGGTGGAGCACCACGGGGGCGGCCCGGTCGGCCACCTCCGCCTCCAGCTCGCCACCGCCCCGGCGCACGGGCTCCCCGCGCTTCCAGGCGGCGTACTGCTCGCCGTACCGCGCGATGATCTCCTGGTGGGTCAGCCCCTGCCAGACGCCCGCGTAGGTCTCGCGCAGGGCTGCGTCGTACGAGACGTCGAGTCCGGTCAGCTCGGACAGCTCGGTGGCGGTGGCGGCGGCGCGCTTGAGGTCGGAGGCGACGATCGCGTCGGGCTTGAGGACCGCCAGCAGCCGGGCCGCCCGGCGGGCCTGGGCGACACCGGCCTCGGTCAGCGCGATGTCCGTCGTCCCCTGGAAGCGGCGCTCCAGATTCCAGGCGGTCTGGCCATGGCGCCACAGGACGATACGGCGTCCGGTGCGGTTGTAGGAATCCTCGTTCAGCTCAACTCACCGTCCGGGCTGCCGGTGACCTGGGCGTGCTCCTGGGCCTTGCCCCGGGTCTTGACCGCGTCCTCGGGGAGCGGCAGCTCGGGGCAGTCCTTCCACAGCCGCTCCAGGGCGTAGAACACCCGCTCCTCGCTGTGCTGGACGTGAACCACGATGTCGACATAGTCGAGGAGGATCCAGCGGGCGTCGCGGTCGCCCTCACGGCGTACCGGCTTGGCGCCCAGCTCCTTGCTGAGCCGCTCCTCGATCTCGTCGACGATCGACTTGACCTGGCGGTCGTTGGGCGCGGAGGCGAGCAGGAAGGCGTCGGTGATCGACAGCACGTCGCTGACGTCGTACGCGATGATGTCGTGCGCGAGCCGGTCGGCCGCCGCCTGGGCGGCGGCGGTGACGAGCTCGATGGAGCGGTCCGTGGCGGTCACATGCAGGCTTTCGTCGGCGGTCGGGTAACCCCATAAGGGTCTCACGGACCACCGACAGACCGGGCCGCGATGCTCCGGCGCCGATCATCGAGTCGCCGTCCGCCCTGGTCAGGCCGTCCCGGCCGCATCGGAGCGCGGCATCGGCCGCCGGTGGCACGGGACGCGGGCGCGCGGGGCACGGGGACACGGGCATGGGGGC
>NZ_JBSGUP010000942.1:0-2344 GCF_053607985.1 Streptomyces sp. NPDC055078 | reverse complement strand
CCGGGCCGCCCCGGGCCGAACCCACCGACCCCGGTCACGGCGCTAACACGGCCGTTGGCACCGCACCCGTTCTTACAGCGCGAACGGGCGGTATACCTGGGTATTACCCCCCCCAGTAATCCGGCCTCCGTGCAACGGCAAGCGTCCGTCAGCCGCGCAGGGCCTGGACGGCGGCGTCGAGCCGCTTGCCGAAGTCGCCGTCCGCCTGGCGGAAGTTGTTGATCGCGCGCTCGGCGATGTCGTCGCGCGAGACCTTCGCGATGAACCCGGCGAGGTTCTCGACCAGACGGGACTTCTCGTCGTCCGACATCAGCCGGTAGAGATTCCCCGCCTGTACGAAGTCGCTGTCCTCGGCGTGGCTCGGCGCCTCGTGGTTGCCGGTGACGCCGGTGACGGACGTCGAAACCCACAGGGGCTTGTCCGTCTGGAACGGGCCGCCGAAGCTGTTCGGCTCGTAGTTCTTCGCGCCCTTGTGGCGGCCGTCATAGAGGAAGCCGTCACGGCTGTGCGTCCGCGCCTCGGTGGCGTGCGGGCGGTTCACCGGCAGATGGTCGGCGTTGATCCCGACGCGGTAGCGGTGGGCGTCTCCGTAGGCGAAGAGGCGGCCCTGGAGCATCTTGTCCGGGGAGGGACCGATGCCCGGCACGAAGTGGGCGGGGCTGAAGATGGACTGCTCGACCTCGGCGAAGATGTTGTCGGGGTTGCGGTTCAGCTCCAGCTTGCCGATCTCGATCGGCGGGTAGTCCTCGTGCGGCCACACCTTGGTGAGGTCGAACGGGTTGAAGCGGTACGTCGCCGCCTCGGCCGCGGGCATGATCTGCACCTGCACGGTCCAGGACGGGAAGTCGCCGCGCTCGATCGACTCGCGCAGATCACGCTGGTGGCTGTCGGGGTCCTCACCGGCGAGCTTGGCGGCATCCGCCGCGGTCAGGTTCTTGATGCCCTGGTCGGTCTTGAAGTGGTACTTGACCCAGAAGACCTCGCCGTCGGCGTTGTTCCACTGGTACGTGTGCGAGCCGTACCCGTTCATGTGACGCAGGGTGGCGGGGATACCGCGGTCACCGAAGAGCCAGGTCACCTGGTGGGTCGACTCGGGCGACAGGCCCCAGAAGTCCCATACGTTGTCGGCCTCCTGGGAGCCCGTGTACGGGTCGCGCTTCTGGGTGTGGATGAAGTCCGGGAACTTGATGGCGTCCTTGATGAAGAACACCGGGGTGTTGTTGCCGACGAGGTCGTAGTTGCCCTCTTCGGTGTAGAACTTCAGCGCGAAGCCGCGGGGGTCGCGCACCGCGTCGGCCGAGCCGAGGTTGCCCGCGACGGTCGAGAAGCGCAGGAACGTTTCGGTCTCCTTGCCGACGGCGGAGAGGAACTTGGCGCGCGTCCACTGCGACACATCGCGTGTGAGGGTGAAGGTGCCGTACGCGCCGGCGCCGCGCGCGTGGACGATGCGCTCCGGGATGCGCTCGCGGTTGAAGTGCGCGAGCTTCTCCAGCAGCGCCTGGTCCTGCACCAGAACCGGTCCGCCGACGCCCGCGGTCTCGCTGTTCTGGTTGTCGGCGACCGGGGCTCCGGCCTCCGTGGTGAGCGGTCCCTGCGTCACGTGCGCCTCCTGCGTCATTCTCGTCCTGGCCCTTGTGCCGGTCCGATCCTACGATGGACATTGTCTAAGTCAAGTGGATATCCAAAGTCACACCCGTTCGGGATCACGGTCCCCCGCTGCTAGGCTGGTCCTTATGAGTGACCTATTGGAACGACTTCGCGGACGCGGCTGGCGGATGACCGCCCAGCGGCGTGTCGTGGCCGAGGTCCTCGACGGTGAGCACGTCCACCTGACGGCGGACGAGGTGCACGCCCGCGCGGTGCGGCGCCTGCCGGAGATCTCACGCGCGACCGTGTACAACACGCTCGGTGAGCTGGTTTCGCTCGGCGAAGTACTGGAGGTCGCGACCGACCGCCGCGCCAAGCGCTATGACCCGAACGCGCACCGCCCGCATCAGCATCTGGTCTGCGGCCAGTGCGGCGCCATCCGCGACGTCCACCCCTCGGGGAACCCACTGGCCGACCTGCCCGCCGAGGAGCGCTTCGGCTTCACGATCTCGGCCGTCGAGGTCACCTACCGGGGTCTCTGCCCGAGCTGCGCCGGCGCCTGAGCGAGCGCCCGCCTCCGCCCGGTCACCCTCCGGCCCGACTGTCCGGACAAACGCCGAAGGCCCGGATCCTGGTGGATCCGGGCCTTCGATCTGAGTAGCGGGGACAGGATTTGAACCTGCGACCTCTGGGTTATGAGCCCAGCGAGCTACCGAGCTGCTCCACCCCGCGTCGGTAAACCTGACTCTACGTGAAC
>NZ_JBSGUP010000941.1:0-2350 GCF_053607985.1 Streptomyces sp. NPDC055078 | reverse complement strand
CCGGCGCCCCCCACCACGGCGCCCCCGACCACGGCGCCCCCTCGCGCGGTGCCGCCGAGTCCGCTGGTCCCGGGCCCGGGCCCGGAACCCTGGGCAGGGGCCGGGTCCGCCGGACATATCGTCCCCGCCCCCCGGGCCGGGACGGATGTCCCCGCGCTGCTCTCCGCCGTCGATGTGTTCGTGTCCGCCTCGCGGGACGAGGCGTTCGGCCTCGCCGTGGTCGAGGCGCTCGCGGCCGGGCTTCCCGTACTGCACAGCACCTGCCCGGCCGTGGACGATCTGCCCGCGTGGCAGTCGCCCGGCGCGCGGCGGTTCGACGGAACGGCCGAAGGGCTGACGGCGGCCCTTGACCGGCAGCGGACGGCGGGCCGGGACGGCCGGCGGTGCGAACCGCCGCCGGTCGTCCGGCACTACGACATCGCGCGCAGCAGCGCCCTTCTTCAGGAGGTCTACGCGCAGGCCCTCGCCGCGCCGCCTCCCGCCGCCTCATCCACCCACCCGACCGAGGGAGCACGCCCATGACCGAGTCGCCCGAGCAGGAGCCCGCCGCCCGTTCCGCCGCCCGTCGGCGGATCGGCGGCTGGAGCAGCAGATTCCGGAACCGGACCTCCCCGCCGCGCTGGTGGCCGCTGCCCGTCTGCGTACTCGCCGGAGCGGTCGCCGGAGGCGCGTACGGAGTGCTGGCCACGCCCGAGTACGCGGCCACCGGCTATGTCGTCGCCGTCCCCGACAAGGACGCGCAGCCGGGCGGGGCCGTCGGCTTCGCCCAGGCGTACGGCAGGATCGCCACCAGCGACTCCACGATCGCGTACGCGCGCGTGGCCGCCGGGGTCCCCGCGCGGGAACTGCGCGACCAGGTGCGGACCGAGACCTCACCCGACTCGCCGATGATCGCCATCACCGGTACATCGGACCGGTCCGGCGAGGCCGCCGACATCGCCAACGCCGTCGCGGACGCCGTCATCGTGAGCGGCAATCAGGTCGCCAAGAGCACCGGTGTGCGACTGGTGAGCTTCTCGCAGGCGATCCAGCCGGCCCAGCCCGTATCGCCGTCGGCGCGGCTCAGCGCCGCCGTCGGAGCGTCGGCGGGCGGCCTGCTCGGCGGCCTGGTGCTCCTCGTCCGGCCCCGGCGCCGCGCCCGCCCGGCCCCGGCGGCCACCGTGGTACCCGCCCCGGCCACCTCCGCCTCTGCCTCCGCCTCCGCCGCCACCTCCACCGCTTCCCCCGCCAAGGAACGGAAGCGGGTCCGATGACCGGGCCGCGAGCGGGTCTCACCGCCACTCTCTGCCGCGATCAGCGGGAGTTCGCCGGACTCCGGCAGGAGTGGGACGACCTCCACCGCCGCTGCTCGGGCGCGACCCCCTTCCAGAGCCATGCCTGGCTGGACTCCTGGTGGCTGTCGTACGGGACCGGCGGGCGGCTGCGGATCGTCACCGTCCGCCGCGACGGCAGGCTGATCGCCGCCGCGCCGCTGATGCTCGTCCACCGGCCGCTGCCGCTGCTCGTCCTGCTGGGCGGCACCATCTCCGACTACGGTGACATCCTCGTCGACGACCACGCCGACTCCGCGATCACCGCCCTGGAGCGGGGACTGCGGCGTGCCGCCCGCCACCGGGTGATCGATCTGCGCGAGGTGCGCCCCGGCGCCGCCGCCGAGAGGCTGTACGAGAGCTGGACAGGCGCGAAGCGGTGGCTGCCGGACTCCGTCTGTCTCGAACTGCCCGCCGAGCCGATGGACGAACTGATCAAGCGTCTCCCGGCCGGCCGCGCCCAGCGCGTACGGGCCAAACTGCGCAAGGCCGACGCCCTGAAGATCGAGGACCGCGCGGTGACCGAGCACGAGGTGCCCGACGCCATCGGCCATCTGCTGCGGCTCCATGAACTCCAGTGGCGGGGCCGGGGCATCACCGTCGAGCATCTGCGCCCACGGTTCGCGGAACACCTGGTGCGCGCGACCCGCCGGATGCTGCGCGACGGCAACGCGTCCCTCACCGAGTACTGCCGGGACGGCGAAGTCGTCGCGGCCAGTGTGTCCCTGCTGTCGGGACAGCTCTCCGGGGGATATCTCTACGGCGCCCACCCCGGGCTGCGCGAACAGAAGGTCGACATCGCGACGATACTGCTGCGCCACGACATGGACCACGCCGCCCGTACGGGCCGGCGGGTGGTGAGCCTGCTGCGGGGCGCGGAGTCGTACAAGAACCACTGGCGGCCCACGGCCGTCACCAGCCGGCGGCTGCTGATGGCCCCCCACGCCCTCGAACCGGCCCTGCGGCTGCACGCCGCGCGGGCGGCCCTGCGCGACCGCGCGGCGGGGGCCGTGCAGACCCGGTTCCCCGCCGCGCAGATC
>NZ_JBSGUP010000940.1:0-2358 GCF_053607985.1 Streptomyces sp. NPDC055078 | reverse complement strand
GCGAGGTCCTGGGGGCCCTTGATGTCGTCCTCGTCGGTGCGCACCAGCAGGGACTGCCCGGCGAGATAGTAGGGGCCCGCGAAGCCGACGAGCTTCTTGCGCATGTCGTTGATGGTGTAGGTGCCGACGTAGTAGTCGATCTGGCCGTTCTGGAGGGCGGTTTCGCGGTTCGCGGAGGCGATGGCGCGGAAGCGGATCCGCGCGGGGGCGAGGCCGAGCGAGGCGGAGACCATCTTGGCGATCTCGATGTCGAAGCCGGAGAACCGGCCGGAGGCCGGGTCCTTCTCCCCGAGGTAGGGCTGGTCCTCCTTCGCCCCGACGACGAAGTGGCCGCGTTTCTTCGCCTTGCGCCAGGTCGGGGACTCGGGCAGCCGGAAGCCGGTGTCCACCTGGTAGCGCGGCAGTTCCTCCGGCTGTGGGCCCTTGACCGGCGGGCTGCCCTCCTTGCCGCAGGCGGCGGCCGTCAGGGCGGCGAGGGTGAGTGTCAGCGCCACAAGGGCGCGTCGTGTACGTGTCATCGGTACCGCACCCCCCGTCAGTGCTTGAGGATCTTGGAGAGGAAGTCCTTGGCCCGGTCGGTCTGCGGATGGGTGAAGAAGTCCTCCGGGGTGCGGTCCTCGATACAGCGGCCGTCGGCCATGAAGATGACGCGGTTGGCGGCGGAGCGGGCGAAGCCCATCTCATGGGTGACGACGACCATGGTCATTCCGTCCCGGGCGAGTTGCTGCATCACCTCAAGGACTTCGTTGATCATCTCGGGGTCGAGCGCGGAGGTGGGCTCGTCGAAGAGCATGACCTTGGGTTCCATGGCCAGGGCGCGGGCGATGGCCACGCGCTGCTGCTGGCCGCCGGAGAGCTGGGCGGGGTACTTGTCGGCCTGGTCGGCGAGTCCGACGCGCTCCAGCAGTTCGCGGGAGCGCCGGTCGGCGTCCTCCCTCTTCCGGCCCCGGACCTTGAGCGGTGCGAGCGAGACATTGGCCAGCACGGTCTTGTGGGCGAAGAGATTGAACGACTGGAAGACCATGCCGACATCGGCCCGCAGCCGGGCGAGTCCCTTGCCCTCGGCCGGCAGCGGCTCGCCGTCGATGGTGATAGTGCCCGACTCGATGGTCTCCAGCCGGTTCATCGTCCGGCAGAGCGTCGATTTCCCCGAGCCGGAGGGCCCGATGACCACCACCACCTCCCCGCGTCCGACGGTGAGATTGATGTCCTGGAGAACGTGCAACTGTCCGTAGTACTTGTTGACGTCCCGCAGTTCGATCAACGGATCGACGACGGCCATACGCTGCCCTACTCACTCATCGCGGTGTCGAGGTCAGCGCAAACTATCCACCCCGATAAGGGACTTCACACCCGACACGCATAAATAGGGCATAAGCCGTATTTATTGGAGCGCTGAGCCCACCGGATTTCGGGCCTCAGTTCGGACGATTCCGGGTACCCGTTCGGACCGCACCGGAATGCCGGTACGGGGCGGGTACGGAGCCGGTACGGGCGCCTGCCCGGAGCGGGGGTGCGGGGGCGCCCGTCCGGGGCGGGACGGGACGGGGTGCGGGGGCCCGGCCGGGCCGGGACGCGGGGCCGGCCGGGCGCCGTACCCCAGGTACCGGGCCCGGGGCCCCCTTACGCCTCGGCCGCCTCCGCGTACACCTGGGCGAGCTGGGGGGCGCCGTTGACCGCCCATTCCAGCCCGGCCTCCACCACACTGATCTCCCGGCCCGAGGCGAGCCGCACCACCGGGTGACCGCCCGGCCAGATGTGCCAGCTCGCGCCCGCGACCGTCCGCACGATCACCGTACCGAGGTAGAGACCGGCGTCATTGCCCAGCCAGGGCAGCTCCTCCGGGTCGTCCCGCCAGCGCGGCGGCAGCTGGTCGAGGGCGGTCAAGGACGCCGGTGAATCGTCCAGTTCCAGCCCCAGTCGCCCCGCTCGGACACGCAGCAGCTCGCACTCGGAGAGCAGCTCGGCGATGGCCGCCGCGCGCTCCGGGTCGCTCTCGGCGGCGAGATCATCACGCTGCTGCTCTCCACCGTGCCGCTTGAGCCAGTTGTCCAAGAAAGGGATGTTCATACCACTCAGCCTCGCATCCCTGCGGCCGGGCGCACCACCGGGCACGCGTCAACAGATGTCAGATGTCCAGATCCACGACCACGGGAGCGTGGTCGGACGCGCCCTTGCCCTTGCGCTCCTCGCGGTCGACATAGCTGTCCTTGACCGCTTCGGCGAACGGGCCGTTGCCGTAGACGAGGTCGATGCGCATACCGCGGTTCTTCGGGAATCCGAGCTGGCGGTAGTCCCAGTAGGTGAAGGGGTGGTCGTACTTCAGCGGGCGGGGCACCACATCGGCCAGGCCCTGGC
>NZ_JBSGUP010000939.1:0-2360 GCF_053607985.1 Streptomyces sp. NPDC055078 | reverse complement strand
TCGCCTACCTCACCGTCCGCCCGGCCGACGACGACACCGACGAACTGGGCATCGTCACCCACGGCCCGGACAGCAGCAAGGTCACCAGCCAGACAAAGGACCTCCTCAACAGCTGGGCCCAGAACCGCCCCGCACAACCCATCGTCACCGCCTACCCGGCCACCACCCCCAACGGACACCTCGAACCCGGCACCCGCGTCACCCGCCCCGACACCCGCCTCACCATCAGCTGGTGACCGAGCAGACAGACGGCCGGTGACCTCGGCCCCGTCGTAGGCGGACGTCCAGCCGCCCCGCGGAACACGCACAGCGCTCCCGCTGCGGCGGCGCGCTCACACCAGTCCCGCTCCGACAACCTCCGCAAAGGGTGACCGGACGTGGTTGGGGAGTGTCTAATCAACGGAAGCCTCACTGCTGCCGCTGGACCGGGGTGCTTTGAAGGACCCACTCGCATGCGGATGACCGGTTTCCGCAGCGCACCTGAGGACAATGGCAGCGTGGCCCGAGCCGAGGGGTGATCCGGCCCACTCGAAGAGCTGACCGGCTCCACCCTCAGTGGTCCTGCCGACGTGTTCGACGCATTTCGATGGAGCGAGGAGTAAATTTCGGCCGCCAGAGGCGACTGATGGGCAGTCGCAATTGGGGGGCTATTTGGGCAATTCGCCACCCGTATCGGTAAAGGCTTATCCAAGTCTTAAGGGTGGGCAAGTCTCATCTAAGGGGGGCATATGCCAAATGTTGAGGCTGTCGCCTCATAGGCGATATCATCGCAGAACGGATTCTCTGTCTGGCCGGCTGCGGCACCTAGGGAGAGGTGGTCGGGGCTTTGTGAAGATGCGGTCATGACAGCGTGTGCATTGCATGTGAAGATCGTGAACTGGCGTTGCGGTGTAACTACGTCAGTGAGGAATTCGCATGTCATTAGTCTTTCGTAGAGCCACGCGGCACAGACCCGCTGGCATTGAACAGCCGTTCCTGCCACTCCCGTCCTTACGCCGACTGCGTTCAGTGGCTGCGGCGCTGACGCTGGTAATGGCCGGCGAGGCTGCCCTGGTCGCAGGGTCCACAGGTGATGCTGTCGCACTGTCACGCGAAGCCGCGAGCGCAGTGGCGCCAAGAGACGCATCCAAGAACCTGGGCCCCGCCACCACCTCCTCGGAGGCAGCTGCCCGGCTCAAGGCGAAGATCCAGAAACGCCGGATCGAGGTCACCGACGCTCGCACGGAGACGTCGACGACGTATGTGAACTCGGACGGTACGGTCACGGAGGAGGCATACGCGGGTCCGATCCGTTTCAAGGGCGACGCCGGCGAGTGGCACGACGTCGATCCCTCGCTCGTGCAAGCCGAGGACGGTTCGATCCGGGCTAAGGGGCACCCTCACGGGCTGGCACTTGCGGGCAGGAAAGCTGCTCCGAAGGGGCTGAAGGCTGCCGGTGCGAAGGGCGCCGCGGCCGTGCCGCTGGTGACGCTGGTAGATCGGGCCGATCGGCAGGTGCAACTCGGGTGGTACGGTGCGCTGCCCAGGCCGACGGTTGAGGGTGCCGAGGACACAGTCGCACGCTACAAGGACGTGTTGCCCGCCACCGACCTGCTCATCGAAGCCACGCGGACCGGCTATGAGCAGTTCCTGGAGCTGAAGAGCCGTTCCGCCGTCGACGCAAATGGCCAGGTCTCCTACAGCCTGCGGGCCAAGGGGTTGAGCGCGAAGGCGCACGGGGACGGCTCGGTCACCCTCACCGATTCCAAGGGCAAGACTGCTGGCGTCCTGCCGTCGCCGGTGATGTGGGACGCCCGCACCGACAAGAACTCCGGCGAGCACACCCACACCGCCAAGGTCACAGTGAAGGTCGCCCAGGACGGCGACACGATCACCATGACGTTGACCCCGGACGCCGAGTTCCTTGCCGACGACGCGACCCAGTTCCCGGTCACCATCGACCCGACCATCAACGTTGGTGCCAGCTTCGACACCTTCGTCCAGCAGGACAACACCACCGACCAGTCTGCCGCCACCGAGCTGAAGATCGGCAACAACGGCTCCGGGCAGGTCGCCCGTTCATTCCTGTCCTTCCCGATGAAGAACATCACAGGGAAGCAGATCACCGCGGCGAAACTGAACCTGTTCGAGTATCACTCCTGGTCGTGCACGGCCAAGGGCTGGGACCTGTACAGCACGGGGGCCGCCTCGACGAGCACTCGCTGGACGAGCCAGCCCACCTGGGGCACGAATTACGCCACCAGCACCCATGTCAACGGCCTCGTAGTGCGGTTCTGATCCACTTCTTGTGGGGCGATGACCTGGCGTCACGAGCTGCTGGAAGAATGCCTGTTCGTGTGATTGCAGCGTGCTCTCGGTGG
>NZ_JBSGUP010000938.1:0-2363 GCF_053607985.1 Streptomyces sp. NPDC055078 | reverse complement strand
GCCGGCGTGTTGCCGGCTCCCGCCCCGTACGTATCGGCTCTACGGCCAGCCGCCCCGTATGTATCGGCTACGGCCAGCGGCCCCGGATGTATCGGCTACGACCAGCGGCGCAGCGCCGCCCGCGCCGGCAGGGTGACCGCCAGCAGGGCCAGGCCGCCGGCGGCTGCCACGAAGGATCCGTACACCAGCGGGGGCACGTACGGCGCTTCGCCGGTCATGCCGCGGATCATCGGGATCAGTGTGGCCGCGGCGATCGCGGAGCCGAGGATCACGCCGACCGCCGAGACCAGCAGGCCCTCCCAGCGGAGCATCCACAGCACCTGGCGCCGGGTGGAGCCGACGAGTCGCAGTGTGCCCAGCTCGCGGCGGCGGTAGAGGACCGTCATCACCAGGGTGTTGACGGCTGCGATGGCGGCGAAGCCGCCGAGGACCACGGCCATCATGGTGTTGGACCAGGCGCCCAGCTTCGCGTCGAGGTTCCGCTCGGTTGCGTAGCCGGAGGCGTCGGTGACCCGGCCCAGGGCGGTGAACGACTCCGCCGAACCGCCGCGGACCAGCAGGGTGCTGTCGAAGCCCGAGGTGATGTGCCCGGCCAGGGACGCCCGGTCCATGGTCACCGTGGCCAGACCGAGGCCGCGGCCGTAGACCGCGACGACCTCGGGGGCGGCCTCGGTGCCGTCGGGGAGGTGGAGCGGGAGCCGGTCGCCGACGCCGACGTCCGCCGAGGTCGCCAGGGTGGTGTCGATGGCGATCCGGCCCTTGCCCAGCCGGTCGATGCCGCCTTGGCGTACGTCGAGGTCCTGGACCTTCGCGAGGTCGGCGCCGGAACCGGTGACGCCCTGGGCCGCCGCGCCCTGGAGCGACGCGAACTCGCCGGAGCCGACCGGCACCAGCACCTGGGTGTTCAGCACGCCGACGGCCGCTTCCACACCCGGTGCGCGGGCGGCGTGCGCCGCCGCGTCCACCGGGAGCCCGGCCGGGTGCGTCACCACGTGGTCCGCGGTGATGCCCGCGCGCCGTTGCCTGTCGGCGATGTGGCTCTCGCTGGTGTGCATGAAGACGAGGGTCGAGGCGAAGGCCATGGCGAGCACGATCGGGGTGATCGCGGAGGCGAGCCGGCGGGCGTTGGTACGGGAGTTGGCCGCCGCCAGCTCACCGGCCGGACCGGCGCCGCGCAGCGGGAGGCCGAGGAGGCCCGCGCACAGCCGTGCCACCAGTGGGCCGAGCAGCGCGACGGCGAGCATGAAGCACATCACGACGCCGAGGGCGGCGCCGGCCGCGTCGTCCCCCGCGGAACCGGCCGAGAGACCGGTGAGGAACGTGCCGCCGACGAGGGCGCCGACGCCCAGCACGGTACGGATCACGCCCGGCCGCAGCCGCTCCACCGACGCGTCGGTGAGCGCCTGTCCCGGCTTGATCCTCGCGGGCCTGCGCCCGGCCGCCCAGCCGGCGCCGAGCGCGGTGAGCAGCCCGGTGCCGATGGCGGCGAGGAGGGGGAGCCCGGAGACGTGCACCCGCACCGCCTCCGGGATCGCGCCGCGGTCCTGCAACTGTCCGAACCACCAGTGCGCGAGCCCGATGCCGGGCAGACAGCCGACGATCCCGGCGAGCGGCGCGACGAGCAGCGCCTCGGAGGCGACCGCGCGGCGGATCTGTCGCGGGGTGGCACCGACGGCGCGCAGCAGCGCGAATTCACGGGCCCGCTGGGACACGGACAGGGCCACGGTCCCGGCCGCGGTCAGCACCGCGACGATGGCCGCGATGCCACCGAAGGAGCCGCCGATTCCGAAGAGCGTCTCCTTGGCGTAGCCGAGGCCCGGGTCCTCGATGGCACCGCGGTCGTCGCCTGTGCGCGCCTCGGCACCGGAGCCGGCCAGGGCCTTGTTCACGGATTCGGCGAGGGCGTCGGCACCGGTGCCGTGCTTCGCCAGCACGGCGATGGCGTCCGCCCTGCCGGGGTGGCCCGCGAGCGTGGGGGCCTGGCTGTCGGCGAACCAGGCGAGGGCGCCCGCGGCACCGGTGTTCCGGGCGCGGTCCGCCGGTCCGGCCTCGGCGACGCCAGCGACGCGGAAGTCCCGCTGCCCGGCGGCGGTGTGCAGCGCCACGGTGTCGCCGACGGCGGCCTTCGCGGCGCGGGCCGTCCCCGCGTCGAGGACGACCTCGCCGCCACGGGGCGCGGAGCCGGTGGTCAGCGCGGTGCCGGTGAAGACGTGCGAGCCCCACCCGTGCGCGGTGAGCACCCCGCCCGGCACAGCCAGTTCACGGATGCCGGAGCCGCCGTCCGGGTCCGCCGTGCGTACCGGGAAGGTGAAGTCCGGGACGGCGGTGGCCGCGCCCGCCGCCTCGGCGGCCTTCACCGCCAG
>NZ_JBSGUP010000937.1:0-2381 GCF_053607985.1 Streptomyces sp. NPDC055078 | reverse complement strand
GGCCCCGGCGGACCGGGGCCGAGAGCATCGGCCTGCGGGGCGAACTCAAGGCGATGCGCTGCGGCACGGTGTCATCAAATGATCTTGAGTTGGATGTGGGGGGTCGACAGCGGCCCCGCGCTGTCCGATGCGAGCGAAGGGTTCGGCGGGTGTCCCCGGTGGGGCCGGGGCGGTGTGGGGTGGGCGGCGTCAGGGGTCCCGGCGGGCTCGTGCGGGCGGTCCGGGCGATGTGGGGTCGTCACCGGTCCTGGCGTGGGCGTGGTGGCCTTCGGGGCGGCCGTCGCTCCTCGGCCGCTCATGAGGGGGGTGATCATGATATGGGCATGACATTGCGCGCCATTCCGGACGCTCGGCTGCCCTGGTGTGCGGCGCGGGGGACGCCGACAGGATTCCTGCCAACGCGTAACTCCTAGTGGGGGGTTGATGAAACTGCGGCATACGTTCGCATCTGCCGACACGCTATAAGTTCGTATCCGCCGCGTAAAGGTCTGGACCAATACCTCTGCCATGCGTGGAGATCGTGCCACTACCGCCGAAACGCGCCAGCGCCGCATCGCACCAGCGCTGAAACGCACCACCGGCGGCAGCACGCCACCCCGCACCGTTTCAGCACCCGCCCCGCGAGACCCTCAGGGCACCCGCGGCCTGCTGATGCCGCGCCACGGATCTGGGACGCACCCCCCTGAGTCATTCGGCCGGTGCCGCGGCCCGACCGGGCGGCATCGCTCCCACCTGGCCCTCCACTACCCTGTCGCTCATGAACGCACCGGGGGATGTGATCGACGGGCGGTTCGCATTGGTCGAGCGGCTCGGCAGCGGCGGGATGGGAACGGTATGGCGGGCACGTGACACCGTGCTCCACCGGGAGGTGGCCCTCAAGGCCGTCCGGTCGGACGCGGGAGCGACCCGGGCGGTACGCGAGCGGGTGCTGCGCGAGGCCAGGGCGCTCGCCCGGATCAACCACCCGAATGTGGTGACCGTCCATCACATCGTGGACGAGGATCCGCACCCCTGGATCGTGATGGAGCTGGTGCCCGGCCTGTCCCTCGC
Organism: Streptomyces sp. NPDC055078; assembly: GCF_053607985.1. NCBI lineage: Bacteria > Bacillati > Actinomycetota > Actinomycetes > Kitasatosporales > Streptomycetaceae > Streptomyces > Streptomyces sp. NPDC055078. The sequence goes on along the minus strand of NZ_JBSGUP010000937.1, from coordinate 1,331 downwards.
CGACCGGCTCGCCGGCGGCCCGCTGACCCCGGTTGAGGCGGCGCGCGTCGGCCGCCAGACGCTCTCCGCCCTCCGGGCCGCCCACGCGGCGGGCATCCAGCACCGCGACGTCAAACCGGCCAATGTCCTGCTGCGCCCCGACGGAACCGCCGTGCTCACCGACTTCGGGATCGCCGCGCTCCAGGGTTCGACCTCGCTGACGGCCACCGGCGAACTCGTCGGCTCGCCCGAGTACATCGCCCCGGAGCGGGTACGCGGACGCGACGACGACCCGGCATCCGACCTCTGGTCCCTGGGTGTCGTGCTGTATGTGTGCGTGGAGGGCGTCAGCCCCTTGCGCCGGGCGACGACGCTCGCCACCCTCGCCGCCGTACTCGACGACCCGGTGCCGCCCCCGGTGCGCTCCGGGCCGCTCGCGAACGTGCTGAACGCCCTGCTCGTACGGGATCCGGCGGCCCGCCCCGACGCGGCGCGGCTGGACGGGATGCTGGCGTCGGTGGAGGTGGGGACCGCACCGCACTGGGCGCAGCCGACCATGACCACGGCGGTGCCGACCTCCGGTCCGGTGCCGCCCGTACCCACCCGGATGGACGTCTCCCGGCCGACGGTCGCCGGGTCGTCGCAACCAGCCGGGTCATCGCAACCAGGGGACCGGCCGCGGAAGCGTACGCCGGTCGTCGCCGCCGTCGCGTCGGTACTGGTGGTCGCCGTGGTGGCCACGCTGTTCCTGGCCCTGCGCGACCGGGGCGGCGACAACGGCGACAAGGCGGACAACGCGGCCGGCGGGAGCGACAAGAAGGTCACCACTCCGTCCGCGTCGGCGACCCCGACCTCCGGATCGACGCGGCCACCGGAACCGGCGCCCACCCACACCAGGACCGTCACAGCGCCCGCGCCCGCTCCGGCGCCCACCGAGGCCGAGGAGCAGCCGTCCCCGCGCGCGGGGCGCTGGATCGCGCAGCTCTACTCCCAGCCGGCCAGCGCGGGCATCGCGGACCGTGACCGGCGGCTCGCCAGGGTCCGGCAGTCCGTACCCGGGGCGGTCTTCGTCCGCAGTGACGACTACGCGTCGCTCCGGGCGGGCTACTGGATGATCTACGCCCCCGGCCCCTTCGCCGACGGCCGTGCCGCGCTGTCCTTCTGCGCCGATCTCGACAGGACATCGGCGAGCACCTGTATGGGCCGCTATCTGAGCGACGACTCGGCCGACTACAGCCTGCAGTGCCGCCCTCCGGCGGCCAGCCCGACCGGCCGCTGCTCCCGCTCGTAGCTCCGCGCTCCCCGTACGCACGGCGGCGTCCCCTTCGCAGGCGGCGGCTCCGGTGTGGCGG
>NZ_JBSGUP010000936.1:0-2382 GCF_053607985.1 Streptomyces sp. NPDC055078 | reverse complement strand
CCCTTCGGCGGGGCCCGGCCCTTAGAAAGCCCAGGGCCGGGCCCTGGGAGCCCCTGAGGGCTCCCGGGGGACTTCAGGGGGTCACTTGACCTCGACGGACGCGCCCGCGGCCTTGAGGGACTCGGCAGCCTTCTCGGCGGCCTCCTTGGCGACCTTCTCAAGGACCGGCTTCGGAGTGCCGTCGACGAGGTCCTTGGCCTCCTTCAGACCCAGGGAGGTCAGCTCACGCACGACCTTGATGACCTGGATCTTCTTCTCGCCGGCGCCGGTGAGGATGACGTCGAACTCGTCCTGCTCCGGGGCGGCCTCGGCGGCCGGGGCACCCGGGCCGGCGACGGCCACGGCGGCCGGGGCGGCGGCGGTGACGTCGAACTTCTCCTCGAACGCCTTCACGAACCCGGCAAGGTCAAGCAGGGTCATTTCCTCGAACTGCGCGAGCAGGTCATCCTGGCTGAGCTTCGCCATGATGGGCGATCCTTCCACTATTCGGCTGGTGCCGGTTGTCTGTGTCGGCGGGCGTACTGACGGCCCGCTGCGATTCAGCGCGGGAGGCGCTGGATCAATGCGCGAGCCGAATTACTCGGCACCGCCCTGCTCGGCCTTCTGGGCCCGAAGCGCCTCCGCGGTGCGGACGAACTTCGACGGAAGCGCCTGGAAGAGCGCGGCAGCCTGGGACTGCTTGCCCTTCATGGCGCCCGCCAGCTTGGCGAGCAGAACCTCGCGGGACTCAAGGTCCGCGAGCTTCTTGATCTCATCGGCGGACAGCGCCTTGCCGTCAAGGACACCGCCCTTGATGATCAGGTTCGGGTTGTCCTTGGCGAAGTCACGGAGACCCTTCGCCGACTCCACCGGGTCACCGGTGACGAAGGCGACAGCTGTCGGACCGTTGAACAGGTCGTCGAGCGTGTTGATCCCGGCCTCGTTGGCCGCGATCTTGGTCAGCGTGTTCTTCACCACGGCGTACTGGGCGTTCTCACCGAGCGAACGGCGCAGCTCCTTGAGCTGGGCCACGGTGAGACCCCGGTACTCGGTCAGCACAGCGGCGTTCGAGCTGCGGAACCTGTCCGTCAGCTCGGCTACCGCGGCAGCCTTGTCGGGCCTTGCCATGAGGGTCGGCCTCCTTCCGGGTGATGAGGACCGCGCGGACCCGAAGGAGAAGGCGAACAAAACGAAACGCCCCGGCGCAGGCGCACGGGGCGTAGCTCGACCGAAAGCGAAATCCGGGAGCTGTCCACAGTCACCTGCGCAGGTCGTCCGCAGTCAGCGGATCCTTCGGTTGCCGCGCTCTCTGACGAGCACACGGCAACGACCAGCGGTCTTTGGCTTCCGGTGAAGACTACGCGAACGCTGCCCGCCCAGGCAAATCGCCCCTGTCCCTGGCGACAGGCGGCCCCCTGCCCGGGGCCGCCCCTGCCGGTGGTGTGACTCTCGGGTGCCCTGCCCCTACGCCTCGGACGGGTCCTTGGTCTTCTCGCCGATTTCCTTGAGCAGCTTCATCAGGTCGGTGGTCTCACCGGCCGGAGGAGCCTGGACCGACGCCTTGGCCCCGTAGTCCGAGTAGGTCGCGACGAGCTTCATCTTGCCCTCGGCGGAGTCGATGCCGATGTCCATCTTGACCGGGTAGTCGTCCTTGTTGACCCAGACCTCGGTGTCGTACCCCTTGATGCCCGCCTTCTTCATCTGGGCGATGAGGTCGTCGCGCTCCTTCTTGTCGAGCACCTTCAGCGACTTGTTGGAGGCGATCATCTCCTCCATGGTCAGCGTGCCCTTGTAGTGCTCCGTGGCGACGCCGTCGATCTTCTCCTCGCCGACGCGCTTCACATTCGGCGAGTCGAGCAGCAGGGCCATCTGCTTGGAGGGGTCCTGGTCCATGGAGTCCAGGCCACCGGTCATCTGCTTCTGGAGCGCCTTGTTCTCGGACAGCTCGGCAGCGGCGGCGAGGTCGAGCTTCATCCAGCGCTTGCCGTCCATCTCCTTGGCCAGCTTGGCGCCCCCGTCCACGTACATGATGTTCTTCACCCACACCATGCGCATCTCTTCCGGGCCCCCGGCGGCAGCGCCCATCCCGGCCCCGGACACCGTCATGTCCATCACCGTCGGGTTCCAGCCCATCACACCGGACGCCTCTACGGCCCCCGAGCCCGCGGCACCCGCGGGCGGCGTGATGGTCATCTTGAACTTGGCCGACTTCGCGTCGGACGTCTTGTTGAACGCGGCCGTGAGCACCTGCGTCACGGACCGGTCGCCCTCGCCCTTGGTTGTGCCGCAGCCCGCCGCACCCGCGACCAAGGCCACCGCCGTCAGCGAGAAACCCGCGCGCTTCCATGCGGTCTTGCTCATGTCCCCACCCCTGATTGTTTTTTGCGAACCCCTGAACGGTAG
>NZ_JBSGUP010000935.1:0-2382 GCF_053607985.1 Streptomyces sp. NPDC055078 | reverse complement strand
CACCGGACCCGAGTGGAGCCGCCGATGACCGCACGAGCGCCGAGCATCGTCGACGTCGCCAGGACCGCGGGCGTGTCGGTGGCCACCGTCTCCCGGGTGCTCAACCGACCCGAGATGGTCTCCGATGCCACCCGCCAGCGGGTCGAGAACGCGATGGCCCAGCTCGACTACCACGTGAACCGGGCGGCCTCCGGACTCCGCGGCGGATACTTCCGCACCGTGTCGATCATCGTCGGCTCGCTGTCCCAGCCCTGGTACGCGATGCTGGTCAGGGCGCTGCGCGCCGAGTTGCAGCGGCGCGGCTACGCGACCCTGCTCTACGACCTCAACCACGACATGGGCAGCCTCGCGGACACCCTGGGCAGCCTCGCCAGACAGGGCTCCGAGGGGATCGTCCTGTCCACCGGGGACCGGCTGGACGACCCGGCCACGGTGGCGGCGCTGCGACGCGCCAGGGACCGCTTCCCCATGGTGGTGGTGGGCCAGCCGATCGAGGACGCCACCTGGCCCACCGTTCAGTACGACGACCGCGGCGGCGCGTACGAGGCGACCGGGCATCTGCTCGGCATCGGAGCCGACCCCGTGGCGTTCCTCGGCGCGCTGCCGGGCTCGTATCTGGGCGACGAGCGATTCGCCGGCTACGCGGCGGCCCTCGCCGAGCGAGGTCTCGACCCGGCGGAGTGGTGCTGGCCCCTGGACGGCACCAGCTACTCCTCCGGCCACAGCGCGGTCACCGCTCACCTCGAAGCCGGCCGGGTCCCGGGCGGGATCCTCGCGGTCAACGACGAGGTGTCGCTCGGCGCGAGCAGGGCACTGGCCGACGCCGGGCTGCGGGTACCCGACGACGTGGCCGTGATCGGCTTCGGCGACACCGACCTCCTGCCGTACGTCTCGCCCTCCCTCTCCTCGGTCCACGGGCCCGTCGAGGAGATAGCCACGATCACCTGCTCGGCGATCTGGGACATGTTCTCCGGCGGGAAGCCGACCGGCGTCGAGGTCGTGGGACGCAGCCTGATAACCCGCGAGTCCTCCGCCCGTCCGACCCACCAACAACGTAGGGCCCACTGACCCTTCGGCACCCCTTTCCGGCGTGCCCCGCTACGCCCCGCACACCCCCGCCGTCCCGCCGTCCCGCCGGCCAGGCGCCCCACGACCGGGTCGCCCACCCCGTGCCCGCCCACCGCGCCCCCCTCTGACGACGCCGTGCGTACGGGGCACCTCCGCCGACCGCACCGGGTACCGCTGGGCGCTGTGACATTCATCCCTGGCCGTGCGACTGTCCGGCAGGTCTGCCGCCATCTGGTGCTGTTCGCGGCGTACCCGGTGCTCGCGGTGCCGCCGCGGCGGTGTCTTTCGCGCGCAGGCCCGGGATCAGCACCGCCGCCACCGCCAGGTGCATCAGGGCCAGCGCGGCCCGGGTGCCGCCGTCCATGCCGTCGCCGGTCAACGGCAGGAACGACACGGCCAGTACGGCGACGGCCACCCCCGTCCAGACGGCGCGGGCACGCCGTACCCGCAACCGCTCCAGCGCGGCCAGCAGCCCCCAGCCTGCGAGGGCCGCGAGCAGCGCGACCAGCACCACCGGCACCGCGCCGATGCCGAGCGTCTGCCCGCCGTCGGTGATCCGCACCCGGTGCCCCAGCACCGGATCCGCGACCAGCCACACCACGACAGGCGCCAGGACCGCGAGGCCCACAACCGCCGGGCGTCTGCCCCGCGCCCTCACTCGGCGCCGCCCGCGAGCGCTCCGTGCAGGAAGACCTCCACCAGCTCCCGCGGGGTCAGCTCCGGCTCGCCCTCCGTACGCGGCTGGACGAAGAGCAGCCCGAAGAACAGGGCCGCGATCTGCTCCGGCGGCCGACGCAGAGCCGCCTCGTCCGGCTCCAGCAGCTCCGCCAGCGCCGCGCGGATACGGACCGTCGAATCATGCTGGGCCGCGCCGCGCACCGTGCCGGGGTGCTTGCCGCCCCCGTGCCCGAGTGACCCGGCGATCACACCCATCCGGTCCAGGTGCGCCTGTAGCGCCTCGGCCGCCTCCACGAGCCGGTCGGGCAGCGGCTGCGACACGTCGATCGCACCGAGTTCGCGGATCGCGTGCTCGGGGGAGAACGCCTCCGCCAGGCAGGCATGCAGCAACTCGTCCTTGTCGGCGAAGACCCGGAAGATCGTGCCCTCACCGATGCCCGCGGCGCGGGCGATCTTCGCGGTGGTCACCGCGGCGCCGTACTCGGCGATCAGCGGGATCGCGGTCTGAATGATCATCGCGCGCCGCTGCTCGGGCGACATGCCGGGGGCGCGACGGCGGGTGGTCTGGTTCTCCTCAGGTGCTGTCATGACCGCAAGAGTACGGAGTGAGTCCTCACTCCGTCAATGAGTGAGGAC
>NZ_JBSGUP010000934.1:0-2385 GCF_053607985.1 Streptomyces sp. NPDC055078 | reverse complement strand
TCCCGGTGGTTGAGCCGGTTCCGGTGCGGGCGGTCGCCGCCGCCGGGTCGGGTGCGCGCCGGGCGACCGGCCGGGTACCTCAGTCGGCCCGCACGATCCGACCGGTCCGCACTCCCGACCAACTGCTGTCCGAGGCACGGTCGGCTACCTCCGACTGGCCCGATGCGGAGCTGACGGCCGATGCGATCCGCAAGGCGGTGCGCACATCGTCGGAGAAGGCGCGCGGTCTGCGGGACGCCCTGCGGGCCGAGCGGGCCGGGGACGGCAGCGCCGATACCGGTTCTCGTCAGCCTGGCGGGTCTGTGGCGGTGGTCGCGTGAAGGCGGTCGCCCGGTTGGACCGGGCCCGTCGTCTCCTCAACGAGCCTGCCCCGCAGGCGCTCCCCGGACAGACCGTGATCGATGAGGCAGGCCCTAACCCTGGCCCCGAGGGGATCCGGACGTTCAGTTTCGGGGGCGGTGTCCAGTCCATGGCCGCGCTCGTGCTGGCCGCGTCTGGGGAGCTGGATTACCGCACGTTCCTGATGGCCAACGTGGGGGACGACTCGGAACACCCCGGCACGCTGCGCTACCTCACGGAGCATGCGGCCCCGTTCGCCAAGGCGCACGGGATCGACCTGGTGGTTCTCGACCATGTCATGGTGCGCTCCGGTGAGGTCCGCACCCTGTATCAGGACCTGACCCGGGAAGGGTCACGGTCGCTGAAGATCCCCGTGCGGATGTCGAACGGGGCCCCCGGCACTCGGAGCTGCACCGCCGATTTCAAGATCAAGGTCATCGGGCGGGAACTTCGGCGCCGGGGCGCGACGGCTGAGCGTCCGGCGACCGTGGGCATCGGGATCAGCCTCGATGAGATCAGCCGGGCGAACAAGCGGCGCTGCGGCCCCCATGAGCGGATCGAGTACCCGCTGCTGGAACGCGGTATCCGGCGTATCGACTGCGCCCGCATCATCCGCCGGGCCGGTCTGCCCGTACCGCCCAAATCGTCGTGCTGGTTCTGCCCGTTCCACCGGCCCGAGACCTGGCACGACATGCGCCGTGACACACCCGAGTTGTTCGAGAGAGCGTGCCAGCTCGAAGAACTGCTGAACCGTCGCCGGGACGACCTCGGCAAAGACCACGTCTGGCTGACCCGGTTCAACAAGCCGCTGCGCAAGGCCATCCCCGACGGGGTCGACCTCCTGCCCGGCTTCGATGACACCGACCCCGGATGCGACTCCGGCTGGTGCATGACCTAACCCCCCGCCCGGTGGCCGCTGCCCACCCCAGCGGCCACCGGGCCCTGCCCCAAGGAGAACCATGGAGTCCCTGCCCGAGCTGGCCCATGTGGTGCAGCTCCCCGACGGCACTCACGTGTACGTCGACCCCGCCCACCTCCCTGCCGTGCACCCGCCCGCGCCCCAGGTGCCGCAGGTCGTCCACCAGCACATCCACCAGGCCCCGCCGGACCGCACGGTTCAGCGCATCGCGCTCGGGTCCGGTGTCGGGGCCGGAACTGTCGCCGCCGGGGTCTATTTCGGTCCGCTGCTGGTCGCCGCCATCACGTCGATGGCTATCTCGCTGGCCGTGGTCGCCCTGGTCATCGTCGTCACCGCCTGGGGCGTCGTCACCGTCGTCCGCTCGATCGGCGGGACGGACGGCAAGAACGCCGCCAAAGCCATCCGTTCCGCGCGCCGCCGCTGACGGCTGCCTGTCCCCGCCCGGACGTCGTTCTCGACGCGCCGGGCGGGGGCGGGGAGCCGGACAGACCGGCCCCTGAGAGGAGACGCCATGACGGAGTACCCATCCGTGACCGCCTACACCGCCGCCCGGCGTGCCGGGGACAGCGACACCGCATCCGCGATCTGCCGCGAGGTCATCGACCGGTTCGAGACCCGCACCACCGACGGCACCGAGCTGGCCCATCTGTACGAGGCCAACCAGACCACCCCGCTCGCCTCGGACTGACGGCTGCCCGATCCGCCCGGCACACGCCCGGGCGGTGAGGGGAGCCGGGACAGTCCCGGTCCGGAGAGGACCTGATGGCACAGCAGGAAGAGCGCGAACCCAAGCTCACCGCGGGCGAGAAGGCGAAGGTCGCGTGGTACATCGCGCGGATGGCCAAGCGCGGCATCGCGGACGACCGGGTCTATGGCGGGCGCGTCCACCAGGGCGACCTGCAACGGAAGGTCGAGCGGGTCCTTGAGCAGGCGCGCAAGCGCGAGGAACGCGAAGCCAGGACCAAGAACAAGACCGGCAAGTAGCCACCCGGGGCGACCGCCCCTCTCGCCAAAGATGCGCGGTCGCCCCGGGCCCAACCCATCCACCCCTTTTCGAGCAGGACAGGAGATCTCCCAGCATGACTGATACCAGTGCGCCGCCGCCGGTTCTGCGGCCGGTGCCCGAC
>NZ_JBSGUP010000933.1:0-2391 GCF_053607985.1 Streptomyces sp. NPDC055078 | reverse complement strand
CGCATCAGCAGGGCGGTGAGGAGTCCGCCCGCCGCCGCGACGGCCGCGGCGCCGATGAAGGCCGAGCTGAAGCCGTCGGTCAGCGCGGGGAGATTGCCGAGCTGGTGCGCGCCCTGGGAGGCGGCGACCGCGGTGAGCGCCGCAAGACCGAGCGCGGAACCCACCTGATAGGTGGTGTTGATGATGCCGGAGGCGAGCCCGGCCTCCTCCTGCCTGACCCGGGAGATGGCCGACATCATGGCGGGGATGTACGCGAGGGACATACCCGTGGCGGCGACCAGGGAGGCGGGCAGGACGTCCACCAGGAAGGTGCCGGTCGGCTCGACGGCGGAGAGCCAGAGCAGCCCCGCCGCCAGCACCAGCAGTCCACCGGAGATCAGCGGCTTGGCTCCCCAGCGGCCCAGCAGCCGGGCGGTGATGAGCGTCATGAAGATCATCAGCAGCCCGGTCATGGGGAGCAGCGCGGCGCCGCTGGCGAACGCCCCGTAGCCCAGGACCTGCTGGAGATAGAGGTTGAGGAAGTACCACATGGGGATCCAGGCGGCGCCCAGCAGTGCCATGGCGAGGTTGGAGATGCCGAGAGCCGGAGTACGCCAGATGCCCAGCGGCATCATCGGCGTCCGTACCGACTTCTGGATGATGAGGAAGAGGGCCAACAGGGCGGCCGCGCCGGAGAGCTGGAGGATGGTCCCGCTGTTGCCCCAGCCGATCTCGGGGGCCCTGACGATGGCGAACACCGCGAGCGCGAGTCCGGCGGTGACGGCGGCTGCGCCGAGTACGTCCACCGCGCCACGGCGGGAAGCGGCACGCGGCAGCAGGCCGGTCGCGGCGAGCGTCGCGATGCCGATGGGGACGTAGATGATGAAGATCCACGGCCAGCTCGCCCACTCGGTGAACACACCGCCGAGGAAGACTCCGGCGGTACCGCCGGCCGGGGCCGCCGCGCCGTAGAACGCGAGCGCCTTGCCCAGCTCCTTCGGGTTGTGGCCGAAGAGCATCATCAGCAGGGTCATCGCCGCCGGGGCGATGAGCGCGCCGCCGACACCCTGGACGGCACGGCCGACGATCTCGACCCATGCGGTGCTCGCCGCCGCCGCGACGACCGAACCTGCGATCAGCACCACCCAGCCGGTGACGAAGATCCGCCGTGCCCCGAGCAGATCGGAGAGCCGGCCGCCGAGCAGGAGGAGTCCGCCGAAGGCGATGACGTAGGCGTTGAACACCCATTGGAGGTCCCCGGGCGAGAAGCCGAGGTCACGCTGCATCTCGGGAAGCGCCACACCGATGATCGAAGTGTCCATGATCACCATGAACTGGGCGGTGGCCAGCACCAGAAGCGCCCACCAGCGCCGTGGGTCGACTGTTGGCATTGTTCTGTCCTTCCCTGGAACTAATACCCCAGGGGGGTACTTCCCGGGGCTGGAGCAGAACATACCCCCATGGGGTATGAAGAAGCAAGTGATCCGGGGTGGGGAAATTGTCAACTTCGGGTTGACGTCATGGATTCTGTCAACCTAAGGTTGACGCATGGAGAATTCCGTACACACGACCAACCCCGTCCGGCTCGACGATCTGATCGACGCCATCAAGAAGGTCCACTCCGGCGCACTCGACCAGCTCTCCGGAGCGGTCATCGCGGCCGGTCACCTCGGTGAAGTGGCCGACCATCTGATCGGTCACTTCGTGGACCAGGCCCGCCGCTCCGGTGCTTCCTGGACGGAGATCGGCGAGAGCATGGGCGTGACCCGGCAGGCCGCGCAGAAGCGGTTCGTGTCGAAGGAGGGAGCCGAGGCGCAGGATCTCGACCCCAGCCAGGGCTTCGGCCGGTTCACCCCCCGCGCGAAGAACGTGATCATGGCCGCGCAGAACGAGGCCCATGCCGCGCGCAGCGCGCGCATCACCCCCGCGCATCTCACCCTCGGCCTGCTGACCGAGCGTGAAGCGATCGCGGCGCGGGCGATCGTCGCGCAGGATGTGCTGCTGGACACCGTCCGGCAGGCCGCGACCGAGGCGCTGCCCCCGGCCGCCGACGAGGTGCCCGACCTGATTCCGTACGACGCGGGGGCGCGCAAGGCGCTGGAACTGACCTACCGGGAGGCCCTGCGCCTGGGCCACAACTACATCGGCACCGAGCACATCCTGCTGGCGCTGCTGGAGTGGGAGGGCGGCGAGGGCGTCGTCGCGGGCGCGGGGGTGGACAAGACCGCGGCCGAGGCGTACATCGCGGAGGCGCTCGCCACGCAGTCCGCCTCCGGCGAGGGCCGTGTCTGAGTACCGGTCTCGCCGCTGTCCGTGCCGGGCGCCCCGGGGGGCCGAGTGGCCCCGTGGCGCCCCGGCACGCGGGTATCCCACGGAGGCGGCTTCTCCGGGCCGGAGCCGGCCGGCCGGGAC
>NZ_JBSGUP010000932.1:0-2433 GCF_053607985.1 Streptomyces sp. NPDC055078 | reverse complement strand
CCGGCGGTGGGCCCGCCGGTGGGCCCGCCGCCACTCCCGGGGAACGCAGCCGAACCCCCGCGGCTCCCGAGGCCCTTCCGTCGGCATGAACTCCACCGCTGGGGGCAATGGCCCCGCACAGCCCGGCGTCAGGACAGCCCGGCGTCCAGCGAAACGGAGTCGTACACCATGGCACGCACCCTCGCGGTATCGGACAGCATCATGATCCAGGCCGCCCCCTCGGTGATCTACGAGCAGGTCAGCAACCCGGCGCTGATGGGCCGCTGGAGCCCGGAGAACATGGGCGCGACGGTACGCGGGGAGACCCGGAACGCGTATGTGGGCATGGAGTTCGACGGTCACAACAGGCGCGGCGCCGTGCGCTGGACCACCCGCTGCACGGTGATGGCCGCCGACCCGGGGGAACGCTTCGCGTTCCGGGTGCACGCCATCGGCAGACGACGGCCGGTACTCCGGGGGCGGATCGCCACCTGGGAGTACCGTTTCCAGGCCGTCGACGGCGGGACGCGGGTGACGGAGACCTGGCGGGACGACCGGCGGTCGTGGCCCGACGCACTGGCGAACGCGTTCGACAGACTGGCGACCCGGGGCCACACCTTCGCCGTCTTCCAGCGGGGGAACATCCGCCGGACCCTGAGCAATCTCAAGGAGGCGATGGAATCGGCCCCGTCCGCGCCCTGAACCCTCCCGGAGGGTCCGTACACCCTCCCAGAGGGTCCGTACACTTTTCCAGGGTGTCCGTACACCTCCTCGGAAGCTCCGGAGCCGACGGTCGCCGGACCGAACGGACCCGCCTCCCGGTGACGGCGGTCCCGCGTCAGTCCGTCGAGAGCCCCGCGGCCGCCTTGGCCAGGGCGTCGAGGACCGGTCCGAGCAGCGGGTGCCCCTCCGCCCCCCGCCGTACGGCGGCGAACACCCGTCTGGTCGCGGCCGGGCCGGACACCGGCCGTACGACCGTGTTCGTCAGCTCCATCCCGCGCAGCGCCGAGCGGGGCACCAGGGCCACCCCCGCGCCCGCCCCGGCAAGCGCGACAACGGCGCGGAAATCGTCCGATGAATGCACCAGGCGGGGCCGGAAACCGGCCAGTTCGCAGGCGAGGAGCACCATGTCGTGGCACGGGTTGCCCGGGTAGGGGGCGATCCAGTCGCTGTCGGCCAGCTCGGCGAGGGCCACCCGCTCGGTCGCGCCGAGAGGGTGGCCCGCGCGCAGAACGGCGTCGAAGGGCTCCGCGTACAGCGGTACGCGCGACAGCCGCTGCCCGTCGTCGCCCGGTGCCCCGCGGTATTCGACGGCGACGGCGAGATCCGCCTCACCGTCGAGCACCAGTGGCAGACTCTCGTCACCCTCCGCGTCCCGTACCCGGAGCCGGATACCGGGGTGCGTGGCGGCGAGGAGGGCGGTTGCCGGGGCGACGACCTCGGCGATCCCGGTGGCGAAGGCCGCCACCGTGACCTCCCCGGCCGCGCCGCCCGCGTAGGCGGCGAGTTCGGCCTCGGCGCGCTCCAGCTGGGCGAGCACGACGACGGTGTGGGCGAGCAGGATGTCCCCGGCCGCCGTGAGCCGGACACCCCTGCCGCTGCGGATCAGCAGGGCGTGGCCGGTCTCCTGCTCCAGCGCGTTGAGCTGTTGGGAGACGGCCGAGGGGGTCAGGTACAGCGCGGCCGCCGCGGCGGTCACCGTACGGTGGTCCGCCACGGCCCGCAGGATGCGCAGCCGCCTGGGGTCGATCACCCGGCCATTCTGGCACCCGGTCGTTCGCGCAGCCGGTCCCGGCGACACGGGCCGCCGGGTTCGGGGCGCTCCGGCCCCTCCCCCGCGCCGCGGGTGCCGTCCCTTCAGCCGTTCAGCGCCCGGCGGGCGTCGATGAACGCGGTCACGGCCCGCTCCACGTCCTCCTTCGTGTGCGCGGCGGAGAGCTGGACCCGGATCCGGGCCCGGCCCATCGGGACGACGGGGTACGAGAACCCGATGACGTACACCCCGCGCTCCAGCAGCAGTTCGGCCATCCGGCCGGCCTCGGCCGCGTCCCCGATCATGACGGGGGCGATCGGATGGTCGCCGGGGAGGATCTCGAAGCCCGCCTCGGCCATCCTGACGCGGAACAGGGCGGTGTTCTCGTTCAGCCGCTCGCGCAGTTCCCCGGCCGATTCCAGCAGATCGAGCACGGTGAGCGAGGCGGCGGCGATCACCGGCGCGAGGGAGTTGGAGAAGAGATACGGCCGCGAACGCTGGCGCAGCAGGGCCACGATCTCGGCCCGGGCGGCGACATAGCCGCCGGACGCGCCGCCCAGTGCCTTGCCCAGCGTTCCGGTGACGATGTCGACCCGGTCCCTGACGCCCGCCAGTTCGGGCGTGCCACGGCCACCGGGGCCGACGAAACCGACGGCATGCGAGTCGTCGACCATGACCATGGCGTCATAGCGGTCGGCGAG
>NZ_JBSGUP010000931.1:0-2436 GCF_053607985.1 Streptomyces sp. NPDC055078 | reverse complement strand
GGACACGCCCGCTCGTGAAGGTTGAGAAGACGATCACGAGCAGGGCGTCTGCGGGGCAGTCGGCCTCACGGCGCGATGAGCGGGGTGCGCTCCTTCGCTTCGGCGTAGCGCTTGGCCACGTCCTGCCAGTTCACGACCGCCCACATCGCGTCGATGAAGTCCACCTTCTGGTTCTTGTACTGAAGGTAGAAGGCGTGCTCCCAGGCGTCGAAGACCAGGATCGGCACCGAGCCCTGGCCGACATTGCCCTGGTGGTCGTAGACCTGCTCGACGATCAGCCGACGGCTCACCGGCTCATAGGCGAGCACGCCCCAGCCGGAGCCCTGCGTGGTCGCGGACGCCTTGGTCAGCTGGGCTTTGAACTTCGCGAACGAGCCGAACGACTCGGCGATCGCGTCCGCCAGCTCACCGACACCGTCCTTGTCCAGCGGCTCACCGCCGCCGTCGCCGGTCATGTTGTGCCAGTAGATGCTGTGGAGGATATGGCCGGAGAGATGGAACGCGAGGTTCTTCTCCAGGCCGTTGATCGCTCCCCACGCCTCCTTGTCGCGGGCTTCCGCGAGCTGTTCGAGGGTGTCGTTCGCACCCTTCACATAGGCGGCGTGGTGCTTGTCGTGGTGCAGCTCGACGATCAGCGGATTGATGACCGGTTCGAGCTCGGTGTAGTCGTACGGCAGGTCAGGAAGTGTGTAGATGGCCATGGTGTCCGGTCCCTCCGACTGCTTACTGCACATCTTATGCAAGTGCACGCTAGCAGCAAGAAGGGGAAGGGGGTGATCAGGCGTTGGTCCTAGGACTCATCGGACCCCTGGTGCCTCTGGTGCCTCTGGTCTCTCTGGGGTTTCTGGGCTCCTGGGCCTCTCAGGGCCTCTCAGGGCCGCTGGGGCTGCTGGAACTCATCGGGCTCGGGCGCTCCGTGATCCCTGGCGATGACGGCGATATCCGGGAAATCGGTGACCACGGCGTCCACCCCGATGCCGTAGTAGAGGGCGTACTCGGCGAGCGCGTCACCGAAGCCCTCCGGCCGCCGGCCGCGCCGCAGCGCGGGGGGAAGGTACTGGTTCTCGGCGCGGAACGTGTACGCGCCGACCTGGAGACCGGCCGCGTGCGCGTCGCCGAGCAGGGGTGACGGCGGGAGCAGGGACGACTTCTCCGGGCCGATCCACCGCGCGTACGCCGCGATCGCGCGCAGCCCGGCCGGGGTCCTCATCCGCGCGTACGTCGTGTCGTGCCCGAACGGTCCGCCGCTCGTCCCGATCGCCTGCCACAGCGGCAGACCCGGGAGCGCCTCGGCGATCCGCAGCAGGCTCGACGGCTCGAAGCACTGCACCACGCACTCGCGCGCCCCGAGCCGGTTGCGCCGTACCGCCCGCAGGAGTTCCGGCTCCAGCGGCAGTCCGATCGACCGGAAGTACGTCGGGTGCTTCAGCTCGGGGAAGAGGGTGATACGGCGGCGGTGCTGCCGGGAGAGGGTCCGGGTCAGGTCGATGACCTCCTGGAAGGTCATGATCCGCTGATGCCCGTCGAACACGGTGTTCCGGTCGCGGAGCAGCGGCAGGCGCTCGACCGTGCGCAGGGTCTTCAGCTCCGCCACGGTGAAGTCCTCGGTGAACCAGCCGCGCACGCTCCGCCCGTCGACCGTCTTCGTTGCCTCGCGCGCCGCGAACTCCGGGCGCGCGCGGACGTCCGTCGTCCCCGAGATCTCGTTCTCGTGCCGGACGACCAGCACCTGATCCCTGCTCGCCACGAGATCCGGCTCGATCCAGTCCGCTCCCGTCCGCACCGCGAACCGGTACGAGTCCGCCGTGTGCTCATGCCGCCATCCGGCCGCGCCCCGGTGACCGATGACCAGGGGCCGCGATGCCCCGGCGCCGGTCGTGGGTGCCGCGGTGGCGCTGGGTGCCAGCGCGGTGGCGGCCATGGCTCCGCCTCCCGCGACGACGACCCGGCGCGATGGGTCCCTACGCACGCCGTCCACCTCCTCCCCGGGGCTCCGCCCCGGACCTCCCCCAGTGCTTTGCCCGGGAGGCATCCCCCCGGCGGGGCTTGATATGTCTGCCCGGGTGCGCAGATTCAGCCCGTCCTGGGGGTACCTCCCGGGCGAAGCTCCGGGGGAGATTGAGGACGGACCCTCTGCCCCCGGGGGCGGACGTGTCGTATGGGCGTCGCCCAGGGACCCTGTAGGAACAAGACGGGGACCTCGGGTTCACGCACCCGTTTGTCTCCGCTCCCTTGGGCGCGAGGGTTCCGTCCTCAATCGCCGGACAGGCTGAGGTTGCCCGGGTGCGCAAATTCAGCCCGTCCTGGGGGTACCTCCCGGGCGAAGCCCTGGGGGAGATTGAGGACGGACCCTCTGCCCCGGGGGACGGACATGTCGTATGGGCGTCGCCCCCAGGACAGGCTGAGGTTGACCAGGTGCGCATACCCAGCCCGTCC
>NZ_JBSGUP010000930.1:0-2438 GCF_053607985.1 Streptomyces sp. NPDC055078 | reverse complement strand
GTACGGAGGACGGAGAGCCGGACGACCACAACGCCGACAACACCGATAGCCCCGACAACACTGACGATGGCGACGACGCCGCGACGGCCGCCGGTGCGGTCCCGACCGGGCCGGTCGGCGACCGCGACATCCTGACGGACCTCGGTCTCTCGGAGAAGGAGCTGCTGGCCCTGGACACGGACGCAATGGCGGAGATCGCGGACGCGCTGGGCGTCGCCGATGTGCTGGAGACCGTCCGCTAGTGACGGAAGCGGCGACTGAGGCATGGGATCCCGTACGGGACCCCTGGGAGGCGCCCATGCGCCTCGCCCTGGCGGAGGCGGAGCGCGCGGCGCTGTCCGGCGATGTGCCGGTCGGCGCCGTGGTGCTCGCCCCCGACGGCACCCTCATCGCCGCCGGCCACAACGAACGCGAACGGACAGCCGACCCGACCGCCCACGCCGAGGTTCTCGCGATCCGCCGTGCCGCCGAGCACCTCGGCGGCTGGCGGCTGTCCGGCTGCACCCTGGTGGTGACCCTGGAACCGTGCACCATGTGCGCGGGCGCGATCACCCAGTCCCGGGTGGACCGGGTGGTCTACGGAGCACGGGACGAGAAGGCGGGCGCGGTCGGTTCGCTGTGGGACGTCGTACGGGACCGACGGCTCAACCACCGGCCCGAAGTCATCTCCGGAGTGCTGGAACGGGAGTGCGCGTTGCCCCTGACCGCGTTCTTCCGCGACCGCTGACAACCCGGCCCGCCACGGACCGACCAGCGACCGCGATACGGACCGGGCAGCGACCGCGCCAGGGCCCGGACAGCGACCGCGCCAGGGGCCGGGCAGCGACCGCGATACGGATTTCGGCGCACGCCCCACTGTGGGCTAAGCTCTCTCCCGGTAGCGTGTCCGAGCGGCCGAAGGAGCTCGCCTCGAAAGCGAGTGTGGCGCAAGTCACCGAGGGTTCAAATCCCTCCGCTACCGCTGGTAGAGGAAGGGCCCGGTCCGATGGATCGGGCCCTTCGCGCGTCTCCGTCTCAGTTTCCGTCTCAGTTTCCGTCTCAGTTGGCCGGTACGAGGGCCCCAGTGCTGCCGTCGTCATCGTCGTCAGGACCGGCGACGCTCGGCTTCCAGATGAGTCCGTCGACCTGTCGGGCGACATCGTTCCGGACGGAGTCCACCATGTGCTGATACCGCGCGGCCATGGCCGTGGTCGACCACCCCATAAGGCCCATGACCGCGCGCTCGGAGACTCCGAGGATCAGCAGGACCGTGGCGGCGGTGTGCCGGGCGTCGTGCAACCGCCCGTCCCGAACCTTGGCGTCGCGCAGCAACTCCTTCCAGTCGTCGTAGTCGGTACGGGGTGAAGTGCCCCGGCCGTCCGGGGTGGCGAAGAGCCAGCCCTCATCCCGCCAGTCCTCCCCTGCCGTCGTACGCTCGGCATCCTGCTTGGCCCGGTGCGTCCGGAGCAGATCCACGAGCTGCGCCGGCAACCCGACCGACCGGCGCCCCGCGCGGGACTTCGTGTCTGCCGTCTCCGGGTTGGTCCGCTGACGCTGCGGGCAGTACCCCGCCTTCCGGCCGCAGGCGTCACCGCATCCGTGGGCGTAGCGCGGGCGGCGGCGGCTCCGGCGGACCATCAGCGCGCCCCGCGCCAAGTCCACATCGGCCCACTTGAGGCCCAGGGCCTCCCCCTGCCTCAGCCCGAGCGCGAGTGCGACGGCCCAGCGTGCGGAGTTCCGGCGGTTGTCCGCAGTCTGCAAGAGCCGCTGCACCTCTTCGACCGTGTACGGCTCCACCTCCTCCTCGCTGACACGAGGAGCCTTGGCGAGCTGAACGGGGTTGCGTGCCAGGTAGCCGCGCCGGACCGCCTCATTGAGGGCGGTACGGAAGGTCCGGTGAATCTGGTGAATCGTCCCGGCCTTGCGACCCTCGGTCTGCATCTTCCCGTAGAAGCGTTCGATGTGCTCTGGTCCGAGCTTGTCCAGCCGGTGAGCGCCAAGGGCGGGGATCAGGTGCTTCCTCACCGCAACGCCGTAGCCGACCATCGTGTTCTCGTTGACTGCGAGCGGGGCAATGCTCTCCACCCAGTGGGTTAGCCACCTCTCGACCGTCCATGCCCGACCAGCCTTGCGGGTGGTCTTGGCGTCGCGCTGCTTCTCCAGTTCGCGGACTGCGGCGGTCACCTCTGCTCGGGTCTTGCGTTCGACGTGGCGGCGGTCAGGCTTGCCGTCGTCGCGGATGCCGACCGTGACGCGTCCGTGCCACTTGCCGTCTTTGCCCTGGTAGATGGATGAGCGGCCATTGGGCTGCCGAGTTCGCTTCTTCTCTTCCGCCACGGGCGGACTCCTTCAGGTTGGGGTGTAAAAACGTGCCGGGACGCCACCCCAAGCGGGGTGGCGTCGCGGGGTGTGGTGGTGACGCGGCGCGCGGTGCGCGGCGGCGGGCGGCGTAGGCGGGG
>NZ_JBSGUP010000929.1:0-2442 GCF_053607985.1 Streptomyces sp. NPDC055078 | reverse complement strand
CAGCGCGATCCGCCGGCCCGCGACGCCCGCAGCGCCCTCGAACTCGGTCGGCAGCGGCGCGGGCGCGGGGACCGACACCGCGTCGACCGGATGCCGGCCGGCGATCACGTTCTGCAGCAGCGCGCAGTCGCCGACCGTCCTGGCCATCGGGCCGTCGTGGCAGTAGTGGTCGAGGTTGTACGGCGGCAGGCCCGGGACCCGCCCGTACGGCGGCTTGAACCCGACGATGCCGTTGAACGAGGCCGGGATACGGATCGAGCCGCCGATGTCGGAGCCGGTGGCCAGCGCCGCGGTGCCCGCCGCGAGCGCCGCGCCGGAGCCGCCGGAGGACCCGCCGGAGGAAAACTCGGGGTTCCAGGGCGTACGGGTCACGCCCCACAGTTCGGTGTGGGTGAAGCCCGCCGCGCAGAACTCAGGCGTCGTGGTGCGGGCGTGCACGATCCCGCCCGCCGCGGTGATCCGCTCGACGATGGGGTGGGTGACGTCGGCAGTGTTATCCCGGTTGTCCCGTAGCAGCATCGACCCCTCGCGGAGCGTACGTCCCGCGATGGGCTGCTCCTCCTTGATCGCCACCGGCAGGCCCTCCAGCGGCCGGGCGTCGCCGCGCGCGTAGCGCTCCTGGGCGGTGTGTGCCCCCCGCAGCGCCTCGTCGAAGGTGTGCTCCGCGAACGCGTTGACGACCGGCTCGGCCTGTCCGGCCCGTTCGATCACCGCGGTCATCAGCTCGACCGGGGACAGCTCGCCGGAGCCGAACAGCCTCAGTGCGGTGGTGGCGGGCAGGTACGCGATGTCGTTCACAGGTTCTCCTTCGCCGCGTCGAGTGGGTAGGGCGCGTAGCCGCCCAGGTCGGGCGCGCCGACGCAGGTGTACAGCGTGCGCGCGGGTATGTCCGCGACGGTCGACACCACGGTGGCGACGTCGAGGTGGGGTGTGTCGGCCGCGTGGTGGCTCAGGGCGTCGGGGGCGCCGTGCCGGTCGGCGAGCACCTCGGCCAGCCGCGGCACGTCGGCGTCCGCGCCGACGAGCGAGCGCAGCCGGGCCAGGCGGGTCCGGGAGTTGCGCAGCCATTCCTCGGGGGCGTTCTCCAGATGCGCTATGTCGCTGAGGAAGTGGTTGGTGTGCAGCAGTACGCCTGCTTCCGGTGCGAGGTGCCCGACCGCCGAGGGTGCCGTCTCGATGTCGAGCGCGCCGTCGGGGTCGGCGATGAGCACATTGCGCGGTCCGGACCGCGGCACGGCCGTGACCGCTGCCGCGGCGGCGTGCCGGTCGGGCCGGGCGAGCGCGATCCTCGTCAGCAGGTAGCGGGGTACCCCGACGCCCCAGTCGTCGGTGCGCAGGAAGTTGGCGAACACGGCGACGCCCGCCTCGTTCATTCCGTGGTGTCCGAGCTGTCCCGCCGGGGTGACCGTGATCAGGGCGGGGCCGTCGGCCGGGGTACGGCGCAGCACGACGAACAGTGACTCGTACGCCGCGGGGAGGTCGGCGTTCTGTGCCGCGATCGTGCCCCGGTCGCCGGTGACGGCGAGCGAGCTGCACTCGGCCACCCAGTCGCCGCGCGCGGTGAGTTCGGCGCGCAGCTGGAGCATCCAGCCGGCGGCCGGGGTGAGGCCGGCCCCCTCGCCGACGCCGTCGACCTCGGCCGCCAGCTCGGGCGCCACCGCGGCGGTCGCCTCCCGCACGGCCAGGACGTACCGGCGTGCCTCGTCGGTGTCCGTCAGCTTGCCGAGCAGTATCTCGTGGTGCCGCCGGACGAGTTCGCGGCAGGACTCGCCGTAGGCCCGGCCCGCGTCGACACCGTCGCCGGGGATGGTCACCTCGGGCAGCCGGGTCAGGGACGGCCGGTTCACCGGCTGCCTTTTCCTGGGCGGGCGGTCACCGGGCAGCCGGTTCATGTGCGGCCGGTTCATGTAGTGCTCCTTGTGGTTCTCCGCGCCTTCAGCGACGGGATCGCCGCGATGAGGCTGCGCGTGTAGTCGTGTCGCGGATCGGTGTAGACCTGCTCGGCAGGCCCGATCTCGACGAGTTCGCCGAGCCTCATCACGGCGATCCGGTCGGCGATCTGCCGCACCACCGACAGGTCGTGCGAGATGAACACACAGCCGAACTCGGCGTCGGACCGCAGCCCCGCCAGCAGTTCGAGGACGCGTTCCTGTGTGGAGGTGTCCAGTGCGGACACCGGCTCGTCGCAGATGAGCAGCCGCGGCCGGCACGCGACCGCGCGGGCGATCGCGATCCGCTGCCGCTGGCCGCCGGAGAACTCCCGTGGCAGCCGCCGGGCGTGCTCGGGGCGCAGGCCGACGCGCGTCAGCAGCTCCGTCACCCGCGCGTCGCGCTGCTCCCGGTCGAGATCGGTGTGCAGCAGGAGCGGCTCCGCGACGATGTCGCCGACGCGCATCGTCGGGTTCAGCGAGCCGAACGGGTCCTGGTAGACCATCTGCAGAT
>NZ_JBSGUP010000928.1:0-2445 GCF_053607985.1 Streptomyces sp. NPDC055078 | reverse complement strand
CCAGATACGCCACAACGACTGACAATCCTGAAACGATCACTGGATTAGCAGCTCAGCGCATTGCGTAGGGAGTGATCCTTAGCGGATTCGTCACACCACACCCGCCACAGCAACCTGCGGGAAGGAACCACCAAACGTCTGCAGCTTCGCCCATCCCAGGGACCGGCCGGCCTTACGCATCGCCGAGCGAATCAGAGCGACCCCGCCCAGCTCCTCCGCCTCATCAACACCGAGCCGGAGCTCGTACGACCCTCCGAACCCGCCGCCGCCCGGCGGACACGACCGACGCAACAGAGGCACCAGGACAGCGGCAAGACGCTCATGACGCGGATCACCCGCAAACGACGGCATCCACCGAGCGTAGCCGGACACGACACGGCCCCACCCGGCGTTTCGCCACACCCACCCACAGAAGCGACAAGCCCCCCACCCACCAAACGACACCGGCCTTCACCAGCAAACGACACCCTGGACCGCCACAGCCCAGGCCAGCACCAGTGAGAACCCATGACGCACACCCCATGCACATCACACGACGCCCATCAGCCGCGAAGTGCTCTCGCCGAGCGGTCCGACAAGGCTGATCTTGCAGGTGTGGGAGGCGGCATCCAGCAGGGGCGACGGAAGTGCAGCCGCCGTCGGCCAGTGCTTGGCGGGCGGGCAGCAGACGGCGCCGCTTGAGCCGGGCATGGATGCCGGGCAGGGCCTCACTGCCGGCGGCGGAGACCATCGCGGCCAAGTCCGTGATCACGTTCACGCGCTGCTCCCCCTCTCCCAGCCTCGGCAACCCCGCCCTGGGCACAGGAGACCGCCGGGGAGTTCGGGAGGGAATACAGACAAAACACCCTCACGACCGTGTCCTGCGGGTTTGCAGTCACTGCCCCAGCCCAACGGCGATGGTCTCGCGTCAATTGCATCAAGACGCAGGTCAGGGCGCTCTCGATCAAGACAATCCAAAAAGTCCTGACCAGCACAAACGCCAACCAGACCGTTGCACGCCAGAACCACCTGCAACACACCCAGCCGCACTCAGCACACAACCCCAGCCCACCCACCCCGGCCTGCCCCGCTGGAACCGGTCCCCCGGCCTCCCAACAAACCCGCAACACCCCAGACCAGCCACCACCCCGCACACCAACAAACCCCCCTCCCAGCGTCACCGGGCGAACCAGTCCCCCCAGCGCGCTATTCAACCGATTGGTTGACAAGCTGGGGTCGGGCACCGGAGTATTCAATCAATCAGTTGAGGAGGGGCGAGGTGACCGAGGACCGTTTGTCGCTGGTGTTCTCCGCGCTGGCCGATCCCACTCGCCGCGACATCGTGGCGCGGCTCGCCGCCGGCGACGCCACAGTCAATGAGCTGGCCGAGCCGTACGACGTCACAGTGCAGGCCGTGTCCAAGCACATCAAGGTGCTCCAGGACGCCGGGCTGGTCAGCCGCAGCAGAGACGCCCAGCGTCGGCCCTGCCACCTTGAGCCGGAGGTCTTCGACCTGATGACGAAGTGGATCGAGCGCTACCGGCGTGAGGCGGAGGACCGATTCCAACGCCTCGACGCCCTCCTGGAACAGATGGATGAGGGGCCGGCTGCGGGCCCCACGATGAGAGAGGCGGCATCATGAGCACCAACGACAGGCACCACCAGAACGAGACGCTGATTGTGGCCGACCCCGGTCTGCCCACCATCCGGATCGTCCGGGAGTTCGACGCCCCGCCGGCACGGGTGTTCCGGGCGTACACCGACCCCGACCTCGTGGTCCAGTGGCTCGGGCCGCGGCGGCTCACGATGCGGATCGACCGGTACGACGCGCACAGCGGCGGTTCGTACCGCTATGTGAGCATCGACGACGACGGCACCGAGTACTGCTTCCACGGTGTGTTCCACGAGGTGCGCCCCGACGAGCGCATCGTGCAGACCTTCACCTACGAGGCGTTTCCGGACGGTGTCAGTCTGGAGACGGCTGTTTTCGAGGGCTTCGACGGCCGCACCCGGGTCACCTGCACGTCGCTCATGGAGTCCCTCGAATCCCGCGACGGGATGCTCAAGAGCGGCATGGACGTCGGTGTCCGCGAAGGCTACGAGCGGCTTGACGAACTGCTGGGCGGCCAGGAGAGCGACAGCGCGGACCGTCACACCCGGACCGGCTCCTGATCATGGGGAGAACAGCGGCCGACGAGCACCGCACGGTGGCGGGCGCCTTCACCGACCGCGTACGCGGCACCGGCCGAGAGGCGTGGGACAACCCGGCGCCGTGCGAGGGATGGACCGCCCGGGACGTCGTACGCCACCTCGTCGAGTGGTTCCCCGGCTTCCTGAAGGCCGGCGCCGGAGTCGAACTGCCGAAGGGGCCGTCGGCGGACGATGACCCGGTGGCCGCCTGGACGGTTCACCGCGACGGGGTGCAGGCTCTCCTGGACGATCCGGCCACTGCGCACAGACTGCTGT
>NZ_JBSGUP010000927.1:0-2445 GCF_053607985.1 Streptomyces sp. NPDC055078 | reverse complement strand
GGACTTGACCTCGGCTATGAACGCAGCCCATGGTTCGCGCCCGAAGCGGAGTATGCGGCCGTGGGGGTCCTTGCTGTCGCGGACGGCAAGTCCGCTCGCGAGGTCGGCGGTCTCAACGCAGTCGCCACCGGACGACCCGCCGCCGCTGTGGCTGCTCTTGCGCCATGCGATCGTGCCGAATTCGGGGGCAAGCATGGGGTACCTCTTCCCAGTCGGTTACAGCTCTCGCCTGACATGCCGAATCACTTCAAGGCTGTCCTTCGGACTCAGCGCCGCTGATCTCAGCGAATCGAACGCGAGCGTATACCGACGGGTCTCGTCCGGAGTTTCCATGTGCAGCGTCCCCGTGACGTGCTCGACGCAGACGACGTCGGAGAAGGCTGGCGTCGGAAAGCCGAAGAGGACGAAGGCTCCGACAAGACCGACATGCGCGCCCGCGCGCAGCGGGAGCACCTGGAGGTCGATGGACGGCTGGTCGGCCAGGCCCAGCAGGTGATCGAGTTGCGGACCCATAACCGAACTTCCGCCGACGCGACTGCGTAGAGCGGCTTCTCCCTGGATCAGGCAGATACGGGGTGAGTCCGACCGCGTCAGGACTTCCTGGCGCCGCATCCTCATCTCCACCAGCTCATCGACCCGCTCGCGGCTCAGCATCTCGGGATTGGCGTGATACAGCGCTCGTGCGTACTCCGGCGTCTGGAACAGCCCCGCGATGAGCAGTGGCTGGAAGGAGCGGATGTAGTCGGCCGTCTGCTCGTAGTCGATGTGGTCGGCATACGAGGGCAGAGTGGCACCGAGGTTCCTGGTCCAGCCACGTTCACTGCCTCGCTTGGCGAGCTTGACCAGTTCCTCGACATATCCCTTGTCCTCCACTCCGTAGAACGCGAGCAGATCTCGCAACTCGCCGAGTGACATGCCGAGTCGTGCGTTCTCGATGCGGCTGATCTTCGATCGATGGCAGCCGATGCGTTCAGCCGCCTCCTCCGGGGACTTGCCCGCCTCCTCCCGGAGTTTGACGAGCGTCGCCGCGAGACGGCGGCGCCGGACAGTCGGTCGGGGTGCGGTCATGCGCTGGCTCCTCCGCTGGTTGACGGTCCATCAGAATCAAGGACCTGAACAGATCTTGGAACATTTTCTATTGCGTTCGGTTGCACAAGGGACGGATGCAGGAGCACTCTATTCTCAGTCACCTGGTGCGGTCGACCCGTCACAGAAGGGTGCTGTCGGTGTGCGCACGCAGCTGACGCAAAGGCCCCCGCAACCGCACGAACGGTTCGGGGGTGTGGCCAACGCTTAATAGAGGAGCGTCGACATGACCAACGCTATCGCCCACCGCCTCGGCCCAGGGGCGCAGGGTTTACTCCCGTCTGCCGTACCGCAGAATCGGGAGGTCACCCGATGAGCACATCGTGCAACGGCGGTACGCAGGTGGTGGCACGGTGGAGCCGCAGCGGCCGGTCCGTCGGCAGGGCGCGGGCGGATCTGCGGTCGCTGCTGGCCGGCTGGGGGCTCGCCGGTATCGAGGAGGAAGCGCTCATCGTGCTCTCCGAGTTGCTGACGAACGCCGTGCGGCACGCGCGGGTCTCCCCCGGGCGCGAGATCGAGACGCGGTATCTCCCGCTGCCGGGCGGGATCCGGATCGAGGTGCACGACGCGTCGGACGCTCTGCCCAGGATGACCGCTCCCGCGCCGGACGCGGATGGCGGCCGGGGGCTGCCGCTCGTCGCGGCGCTCGCCGACTCATGGGGAGTCGCCACACGTTCCGGGCCGGGCAAGGCCGTCTGGGCGGAGATCACGCTGCGCGGAACGCGGTCATGAGGGCGTGCCCGGTGCGGCGGTGGGTCGCCCAGGCCGTACGGGAGCGGTTGGTGCGGCTGCTGTGGCGGACTGATGAACGCTGGTGCGAGTTCTACCAGTCCGCGCTGCACGCCCTGCACGGAACACCGGACCACCCCGCGACGCAAGCCGAACTGGAAGCGGCCGAGTGGGACGCCCTGGTCGCCAGGCTAAGAGAAGACGTACGGGACTCCTGACCCACCGAGTGCCGGGCCACCCACCCATGGGCGACCCGGCACCCCGGCGGTTCACTCGCGTCCGCTGGTCGGGCACAGTCACATCCACGCCTCGCCGTTCGGCTGGCTGGACTCGTACCCTCGCTCTCGCCCAGGACTTCAGGAAAGGGGTCTGACATCATGAGCTGCGATGAGGGATCGCGATAGTCAACAAATGGCAAAGCCCCTCTGAAGTCGCAGGTCAGGAAGAGTGCTTCCCGCGCGAGCGGGGGTAACCCCCTCCGAGCAAAGCTCTGACCAGGCACCCTCACGCCTGACAGGCGTGGCGGGGCCCGGGCCCCCACCCAACGGCGGCCCCCGGGCCCCGGCGGGGCCGATCCCGCGGCCCACGAACGGATCGAGTACGAACTCCGCCCCCCCCCCCCCCCCCACC
>NZ_JBSGUP010000926.1:0-2449 GCF_053607985.1 Streptomyces sp. NPDC055078 | reverse complement strand
CGGCTCGGGCTCGCCTGACCTCAGCAGCGCGCCGTCGAGCCGGGCGCCGAGGCCACGGACCGCGATGGCCAGCTCGTCGAGTACGGGGGCGTACGTCCAGGACGCGAGGAGCTCCCCCCGGCGCGCGAGGGCCACCAGGGTGCAGAACCCCCGCTCGCCCCGGACGAACTGCCGGGTCCCGTCCACCGGGTCCACGATCCAGACGGGTGCGTCGCCGCGCAGCGCCTCGTAGATGGACGGGTCGGCGTGGACCGCCTCCTCGCCGACGACGACCGAGCCGGGCAGCAGCGCGGTGAGGGAGGCGGTGAGGTGCTCCTCGGCCCTGCGGTCGGCGGTGGTCACCAGGTTGTGCGGGCCGTCCTTCTCCACGATGTCGTGCGCGGCGAGCTGGCGGTAGCGCGGCATGATCTCGGCAGCGGCCGCCTTACGGATCGCCTCTTCGACATCGGAAAGATCCCCGGCCAGAAAGTCATCGATCATACGGACCAGCTAAGCATGCCCGTACGACATTGCGTCGCCGGGTCGCCGGGCCCGCCCGCCATGCCGCGTTCCCCGGGTGTTCACGGGGCACCGGAGCACTTCCGGGAGCCGGTCGGGACCGGACCCGGGACCCGACCCGGACTCGGGACCCGACCCGGGACCGGACCCGGAACGGGCTCCGGTACGGACCCACGAACCGAAGGCAGGCGGCCGGACCGCCCACGGAAAACAGCGTTGCGCGGGCAACGGCGGGGTCGTAGCGTGAGGAGATCGCGAACTTTGGTGCGTTAATCGAACGTTAGGGGTTGTGGTGGCCGGGAATGGCTGGGATCTGATCGTGGTGGGTGCGGGATCCGCGGGTGCGGCGCTCGCCGCCCGGTCGGCCGCGCGGGGCAAGCGGGTCCTGCTGCTGGAAGCGGGGCCGGACTACCGCTCCGCCGAGATGCCCGAGGTGTGGCGCTCCCCGAATCCGCTGCGGGCGCTCCTCGACCCGGACGCCGGGAAGGACCTCGTCTGGCAGGGGCTCATGGCCACCAGGACCGACCGGCAGGCTCCGGCGCCGTTCTGGCGGGGGCGCGGGGTGGGCGGGAGTTCGGCGGTCAACGGTCAGATCGCCATCCGGCCGACGATGGACGACTTCGCCGACATGGTCCGCGCGGGCTGCGACGGGTGGTCGCCCGAGGACGTACTGCCGTACTTCGCCCGGCTGGAGGACGACGAGGAGTTCGGCGACGCGCCGTACCACGGTCGCGGCGGCCCGGTCCCGATCCACCGGACGCCCCGTGAGGGGTGGGGCTCGGTGGACGCGGCGCTCGACCGGGCGGCCCGCGCGGCGGGATACACCTGGGCCCCGGATGTGAACGCCCCCGGCGCCACCGGGATCTCGCCGTATCCCATCAACTCCCGCGCGGGCCGCCGGGTGTCGACCAACGACGCCTATCTGGAGCCGTCGCGCGAACTGCCCGGGCTCACCGTGCGGGGCGGCGCGCTGGTCGACCGGGTCGTCTTCGAGAACGGCCGGGCGGTGGGCGTGCGGGTGCTCGACGGATCGTCGGCGGCCACCGAGTACGCGGATCTCGTCGTACTGAGCGCCGGAGCCGTCCACACACCGGCGATCCTGCTGCGGTCCGGCGTCGGGCCCGCCCGTCTGCTGCGCCCGCTGGGGATCGACGTCCTGCGGGACCTGCCCGTCGGTCAGGGCCTCCAGGACCATCCGGCGGTGTTCGTCAGCATCCCCCTCAACGAGGAATCGGCCGTCAGGACGCCCGACGACCGGCATACGAATGTCTGCGTCCGCTACACCAGCGACGACCCGGCCGCCCGGCCGAACGACATGATGATCACCTCGGGCAACCAGAACGTGCTGGCGATGGAGATCGCCGAGACCCATTTCGGCGCGGGCGCCTTCGGTCTGTGGGTCAATCAGGTCCACTCGCGCGGCGAGGTGCGGCTGGTCTCGGCCGACCCCACCGCTCAGCCCGAGGTTCGGCTGCGCATGCTCTCCGACGAGCGGGATCTGTCCCGGCTGCGGAGCGGGGTCAGGGAACTGGTCGGTATGGTGCGCGGCGCCGAGGTCGCCCCGATCACCGCGTGCTCGCCCGATCTGCTGAACAAACAGCTCCTCGCGGTCCTCGGCAACGACGCCGAACTGGACCGGCACCTGCTCGCGACGGCGTACGACGCGCAGCACGCGACCAGCACCTGCGCCATGGGCAGCCCATCCGCCGCCGGCACGGTGGTCGATCCCGAGTGCCGGGTGCTGGGGCTCGACCGCCTCCGGGTGGTCGACGCCTCCATCTTCCCGGCCGTCCCCCGCGCCAACACCAACCTCGCGGCCGTCATGGCGGGCGAACTGATGGCGGACCGGCTCGGCTGACCGCCGGCCGTTCGCGGTGGCCGCGCTGCGGGCGGACCTGGCCACGGGTTCGATATGCCCCGGTGGCCGCCCGGCCGGGGCACGACGGACGGC
>NZ_JBSGUP010000925.1:0-2449 GCF_053607985.1 Streptomyces sp. NPDC055078 | reverse complement strand
ACTCGAAGCGAAGATCATCGAGCTGGACAAGAACCGCAACAACGTGGTGCTGTCCCGCCGTGCCTGGCTGGAGCAGACCCAGTCCGAGGTCCGCCAGACGTTCCTCACCACGCTCCAGAAGGGGCAGGTCCGCTCCGGTGTGGTGTCCTCGATCGTCAACTTCGGTGCCTTTGTGGACCTGGGCGGCGTCGACGGTCTGGTGCATGTCTCCGAGCTGTCCTGGAAGCACATCGACCATCCCTCCGAGGTGGTCGAGGTCGGCCAGGAGGTCACGGTCGAGGTCCTCGACGTCGACATGGACCGCGAGCGGGTCTCGCTGTCGCTGAAGGCGACGCAGGAGGATCCCTGGCAGCAGTTCGCCCGTACCCACCAGATCGGTCAGGTCGTCCCGGGCAAGGTCACCAAGCTGGTGCCGTTCGGTGCGTTCGTCCGGGTCGACGAGGGTATCGAGGGCCTGGTCCACATCTCCGAGCTGGCCGAGCGCCATGTGGAGATCCCGGAGCAGGTCGTCCAGGTCAACGACGAGATCTTCGTCAAGGTCATCGACATCGACCTCGAACGGCGCCGGATGTCCCTGTCGCGGAAGCGGGCCGACGAGCTGATGGGCGCCGATCCGGCGTCGGTCGAGTTCGACCCGACCCTGTACGGGATGGCCGCGTCCTACGACGATCAGGGCAACTACATCTACCCCGAGGGCTTCGACCCGGAGACCAACGACTGGCTCCCCGGCTTCGAGACCCAGCGCGAGGTGTGGGAGACCCAGTACGCCGAGGCACAGCAGCGCTTCGAGCAGCACCAGGCCCAGGTGCTGGACCTCCGGGCGGCCGAGGCGGCCGAGCGGTCGGAGCAGGCCGAGCAGGCCGAGCAGGCCGACGAGACCCTGGAGGGCCGGGGCCCCGAGCCGGAGACCCCGTACCGCATCCGGGGGATCACGGGCGAGGTCCACGGGACGATCCATGACACCTGGTCGCGCCACCGCTGAGCCGTCGTGCCCCGGCCGCCCGCGGCGCGACACGCTTCGGCGGGCCCCCGGTCGGTGCGATCGTGGCTACGGAACGGCCCTCAGGGCCTGACCGCCCGCAGCACCACGAACCGGGGGTCGCTCGCCATGACCTCGCAGTTGCCGAAGAGCCGGCGCAGCCGTACGTGATAGCCGAGGTGGCGGTTGCCGACCACCCACAGCTCGCCCCCGGGCCGCAGCGCCCGGCGTGCCCCTTCGAACATGCGGCGGGCCGTCGAGTCCGTGGTCGCCCGGTGGGAGTGGAACGGCGGATTGTTCAGGACCAGATCGGCCGAGCCGTCCGGGATGACGGTCGTCCCGTCGCCGACGATGAACTCCACGGGGGCCCCGGACGCCACATTCTCCCGGTAGGTGGCCTCGGCCGAGGCCACGGCCGAGAACGACTCGTCCACGAAGGTCACCGCGGCCTGCGGATTGGCGAGCGCGGCGGCCGTGCCGACCACGCCGTTGCCGCAGCCGAGATCCACCACCCGCTCGGGCCCCCGGCGTGCCGGGAGGGCGGCCAGGAAGAACCGGGTGCCGATGTCGAGCCGGTCGGCGCAGAAGATGCCCGCGTGATTGATCACGGTCCGGCCCGCCAGCGCCCCCGTGTCGTCGGGGAGTGTGTACCGCAGCGGCCAGGGGCTGGGGGTCTTCGCGATCGTGGTGGCCGGTGTGCAGAAGATCAGCCGGGCCTTCTTCACCGCGAGCGAGGTCCGCGTCGGGCCGATGATCCGCTCGAACAGCCGCAGGGTGGAGGTGTGGATCTCGGTGACCATCCCGGTCCCCACCACCACGGTCCCGGCGTGCACGGCGGGCGCGAGCCGGTGCAGCTGGTCCTCCAGCAGCGCCAGGCTCTTGGGCACCCGTACCAGCAGGACATCGATCCGCTCGGGCGGTGCCTCCCGGGCGGACAGCAGCCGTACCGCCGTCGCGTCGAAACCGTTCCGGGCCAGATTCGCCCGGGTCGCCTCCTGCCCGAGGAAGGAGTCGGTGATCTGTACCGGGCCGTACCCGGCCAGTGAGACGGACAGCGCGCCCCACCGGTCGCCGACGACGACCACCGCACCCGACAGCTCGGCGGGCTTCTCGCCCTCGGCGAGATGGCGCAGCAGATACTCGTCGGCGGCGTCCCAGGCGCGGAGGGAGTCGCGGGAGTCCTCGGGGAAGCGGGCGAGTGAGAGGTCGCCCCATGGCGTGATCAGACGGTTCATCGTGCGATCAGGCTAGCCGAGCGCGGGACCGGCGGAACCCGCTGGCCTGCGGACCTCCCTGCCGTACGGGCCGTGCGGGGGCGTCGTACGAACCGTGAGGTGTGTCATACGGATGTGCCCGGAAGGCACGCGCCGCCCGCCCGCGAAGGGCCACGGCGAAGGGCTCCCGAAGGGCTGACCGCGAGGGCTGACGGCGAAGGGCCCACGGCGAGGGGTCCACGGCGAAGGGCCCGAC
>NZ_JBSGUP010000924.1:0-2451 GCF_053607985.1 Streptomyces sp. NPDC055078 | reverse complement strand
GCTTCTTCTGGCTCTACGCCGTCGGCAGCATCCTCGGCGGCTGGCTCGGCGGCCGGGTCGCGATCCGCTGGCTGCTGGCGGGAATCGCCGTCATCTGGGCGATCACCCTCACCCCGATGATCGGCCAGGTCGGCTTCGCGACCCTGGTCGTCTGCCGGGTCATCCTCGGTTTCGCCGAGGGCCCCGCCGTGGCGCTGGTCATGCATGTCACGCACACCTGGTTCCCGGCGGACAAGCGGGCGCTCCCCAGCTCGCTGGTCGCCATCGGATCGACCGGGGGCCCCGTCATCGCGGCACCGGTCGTCACCTGGATCATCAGCGGCTACTCCTGGCACACCGCGTTCGCCGTCCTCGCCGTGACCGGCGGCATCGTCGCCGTGCTCTGGCTGGTTTTCGGCGCCGAGGGCCCGTACCGCGACGCCGGCGCCGGCGAGCGGCAGGCGGCGCGGTCCCCGCTGCCGCAGCGGCTGCCGCTGGTGAAGGTACTGACGACCCGGACCCTGATCGGGCTCGCGGTGCTCTTCGTGTCCACCTTCGCGATCATGTCGGTCAAGATCACCTGGCTGCCGATGTATCTGCGCCAGGGGCTCGGTTACGACGCCGGGACCGCGAGCCGGCTGGTCTCCCTGACGTATCTGGGAGTCGCCATCGCCGTCGTCGCGACGGGGCTCGTCTCCTCCGCCATGACCCGCAAGGGGATGTCGAACCGGACCACCCGGGGTGTGCTGGCCGGAGGGGTCGTCGTGTTCGCGGGTCTCGCCACCGTCACCTTCCCGCTGCTGGACCGAGGCGCCGCCCTGCTCGTCCTGGTCGTCGTCAGCGGCTCGCTGACCTCGGCGGGGTACGGAGTGGCCTTCGCCGGGCTGTCCGATGTGGTTCCCGCCGGACAGCGCGGTCTGGTGTTCGGCATCATCACCGCCGTCTACAGCATCGGCGGCATCGTCGCCCCCGCGGTCATGGGGGTCGTGGTCAACAGCAGCGCCGACCCGAAGGACGGCTACGGCCAGGGCTTTATGATCCTCGGCTTTGTCATGATCGTCGGCGCGGTCATCTCGATCCTCATGGTCAACCCCGAGCGGGACGTCGCCAAGCTCTCGGCCCTCGCCAAGAGCTGACCGGCGGGACGTTCCGCGCATCCGGCCGGCCGCGTCCGGCGAGTCCCGCCGGTTCCGCCGAGTCCCGGCGAGTCCCGCCGAGTCCCGTACCCGAGCGAGGAGCACCCGCGATGACAGCCGAAGTACTCACCGAGTTCCGCGACGACGGCATCGCCGTCATCACCGTCAACCGGCCCGGCGCCCGTAACGCCCTCAACCGCGCCGCCGCGCTCGGCCTCGCCGCGGCCCTCGACGAACTGGACGCCCGCGACGGACTGCGTATCGGCGTCCTCACCGGCACCGGGGGTACGTTCTGCTCCGGCGCCGACCTCAAGTCGTCGTTCACGGACGGGTCGCCGTTCATCAAGGGCCGTGGATTCGGCGGCCTCACCGAGCGCCCGCCGCGCAAGCCGCTGATCGCGGCGGTCGAGGGATACGCGCTGGCCGGAGGCTGCGAGATCGCCCTCGCCTGCGATCTCATCGTCGCCGCCGACGACGCCGTGTTCGGCATCCCGGAGGTCAGGCGCGGCCTCATCGCCGCCGCCGGCGGGCTCACCAGGCTCCAGCACCGCATCCCGTACCACCTGGCGATGGAACTCGCGCTCACCGGCGATCCGCTTCCCGCCCGGCGTGCCCACGCGCTCGGCCTGGTCAACCGTCTCAGCGCGCCCGGCCGCGCCCTGGCGGCCGCGCTGGAACTGGCGGCCGGGATCCACGCCAACGGCCCGCTCGCGGTCCAGGCGACCAAACGCGTGCTGGTGGAGTCGGCGGACTGGCCGGCGGACGAGCGCTGGCACCGCGTACGGGAGATCCGCGACCGCGTCCTCGCCTCCGACGACGCGCGGGAAGGCGTCCGCGCCTTCGCCGAGAAGCGCGCGCCCGTCTGGACCGGTCGCTGAAGCGATCGCGCAGGACCGCCCGGTGGCCACTTCCGCGGTGGGCAAGGGCCGCTCCCGGCACTGGACCCCCGTCCGCGCCGGGCAAGGTCGCTTCCCGACCCCACTGGCGCCGATTGAATGTTCTCGTGGCGGACGGACGGGCGGGGCTCCCGGCCCGCCCGCCGCCGGTGGCCGGTCCCGGTTCCCCGTACCGCCGGGTCGGTTGCACGGGTCGCAGCCCGGCACCGTCCAGGGGACATGACGGCCAGGTCAGATGGTCTGTACGGGAGAGCGGGCGAGGCACTGACGGGATACGGCACAGGCGAAGAGCCCTCGGCACCCCACTCCCGGCACCGGGCGAAGGCATGGTGCCGGGTGCGCGAGGGGGTCTGGACAGATGGGCGAACCCTTATTAACTTAGCAATCGTCCGGGCCGTGCTGTGGCCCGTGTGCAGACATCGATCGCGGCCCCGCCGGGC
>NZ_JBSGUP010000923.1:0-2455 GCF_053607985.1 Streptomyces sp. NPDC055078 | reverse complement strand
CCGCAGGCTGGAGGAGGGCGAGCCCGCGCCCGCGTCCGGGCCCGGCGCCGACCCCGTCGTCCTGGCCTCCGGCAATCTCGCGCTGATCTCGTTCCCCGATGTGCCCACCCGGCTGAGCCGGGAGCAGATCGAGGCCCGCCACCCGGCGTTGCTGAGCACCCTCGCCAACCACCCCGGGGTGGGGTTTCTGCTGGTGCGCAGCGAGGAGTACGGCTCGGTGGTGCTCGGCCCCGGCGGGGCCGAGGTGCCCATCGCCGAA
Organism: Streptomyces sp. NPDC055078; assembly: GCF_053607985.1. Classification (NCBI taxonomy): domain Bacteria; kingdom Bacillati; phylum Actinomycetota; class Actinomycetes; order Kitasatosporales; family Streptomycetaceae; genus Streptomyces; species Streptomyces sp. NPDC055078. Next base: position 2,196 of record NZ_JBSGUP010000923.1, on the reverse strand, counting down.
CTGACCGACGCCGGGCCGCTGGCGGGATTCGGCAAGGGCGCGGCCGACGCCGTACGCCGCACCGACTCCTTCCCGCATGTCGCCGACATCATGGTCAACTCGATGTACGACCCGGAGACGGGCCGGGTGCACGCCTTCGAGCCGCAGATCGGCTCCCACGGCGGCCTCGGCGGGGAGCAGTCGGCGCCCTTCCTCCTGTCGCCCACCGATCTCTCCCCGCCCGTCGACGACGGCGCCGAACTCATCGGCGCCGAGCGGGTCCACCGGGTGCTGCGGCGCTGGCTGCGCGAGTGCACGGGCCCCCAGGTGCCGCTCGGCCCCCAGGAGGCCGTGCCTGCCCCGGACAGCGCCGACGCGAACTGACCCCCGGCACGGGGACCGGCCCCGGTGCTCCGCGCCCCGAGCCCCGGATTCGCCCGGGGGCACCCGGACCGGCGAGAGCCTGGGAAACGGGCCCCGCCGGCGGTTGAGGCGCCCGGGGTTCCCCGGGGCCCGCCGGGGCCCGCCAGCGCGCGGAGTGCCGGTCCGGGACAGAGCACCGGCGAAGGCCCCGTGCCGCCCGGGGCGCGCGCCCCCGCCCCCGCTCCGCCCGGGGGCACGCCCGCACGCTGCGGGCGACAGCCGCGCGCCCGACGCCCCGGGGGCGATCCCATTACCTCCGGCGTAATCGACCCGTCCGCCCCCGACCGGCAGTCTTACCGCACCGGATCCCGGGCGGCGCACTCCGTCCGGGGTTCGTGTCGCCGACCCAGGTCGTCCGATCCCGCTGGAGGCTGATCCGCCATGTCCGCAACCCTGCTCGCAGGCATCGCCCGCACCACCGAGCCGCAGACGATGCTGCGCCGCATCCTGTTCCTGGACGCCCTCGTCACGGGGGCCAACGGAGTGGCGTACGCCGTCGCCCCCGGTCCCATCGGGCGGCTGCTCGGGGTCGACGAGACCCTGCTCCTCGGCCTGGGCCTCTTTCTCACCGGGTACGGGATCGCCGTCGGCCTCCTCGGGGCCCGGGCCCGCCCGTCGGTGCCGGGGGTGAAGGTGGTCATCGACTGCAACCTGGTGTGGGTGGCCGCCAGCCTGGTGGCGCTCGCGCTCTGGCTCGACCCGACCACCGCCGGTACGGTCTGGGTCCCGCTCCAGGCGCTGACCGTCGGCGGCTTCGCCGCCCTTCAGTGGGCCTGCCTGCGGGTTGTCGCCAGGGCCTAGGTCGTGTCGTCAAAGTCCCGTCTGCCCGCCGTGCCCTGGCACGCACTCCCCCTGGGCCTGGCGGCCCGGGTGGTACCCCCACGCTGCGTTGTCGTCAGTCGCCTACGGCCCCCTACGCCCAGGGGCGTGGGAGGTACCCCCACCGCGTGGACTCCCTCCTCCGCCTTGCGATCGCACGCACCAGACCCCGCCAGGCCCGCCCTCCGGGCGGACGACGCTACTTTGACGACACTCTCTAGGGCGTGAGGGACTGGAGGTACTTGACCGTCGCCGGGTCGGCCGGGAGGAAGGTCTCGATGGCCAGCTCGGCGACCGTCACATCCATCGGGGTGTTGAAGGTCGAGATGGACGACACGAAGGACAGCACCCGCCCGTCGTGCTCGATCCGCATCGGCAGCGCGAACAGGGGGTACGGCACCGGGTCCGCCCGGTCCTCGGCGTCGTCCGTCCCCGACAGGGGATAGGCGACCACCTCCTCGTACAGCTCGCGCAGCGCGTCGGAGCGGGCGAGCGCGATCTGGCGCTCCATCTGGGCCATCAGATGGCCGCGCCACGCGCGCAGATTGCGGATACGGGGGGCGAGGCCCTCCGGGTGCAGGGTCACCCGCATCGCGTTCAGCGGCGGCGCGAGGAGGTGGTCGGGCAGACCCTCGATCAGCATGGCGATGCCCCGGTTGGCCGCGAGGACGTTGTAGACACCGTCGACGATCAGGGCCGGATAGGGCTCATAGCCGTGGAGCAGCCGCTCAAGCCCCTCCCGCAGGGCCCCCAGCGACGGATCGTCGAGCGAGGTCTCGGTGTACCGGGGGGCGTAACCGGCGGCCAGTAGCAGGGAGTTGCGTTCCCGTACGGGGACGTCGAGGTGTTCGGCGAGCCGGAGGATCATCTCCTCGCTGGGGCGGGAGCGGCCCGTCTCGATGAAGCTGATGTGGCGGGACGAGGAGTCGGCGCGCAGGGCCAGTTCGAGCTGGCTCACCCGGCGGCGCTCACGCC
>NZ_JBSGUP010000922.1:0-2455 GCF_053607985.1 Streptomyces sp. NPDC055078 | reverse complement strand
GCTCGGAGGCGTTCCGGTGGCCCCTGGCGTTGGGGTGGACGAAGGCCACCTGGAACGGGTCGAGGCTGGTGAAGATGCCATCGACCCACCTGTCCGCGTCGCAGACGCTGTGGTCCCGGGAGGAGTTGTAGAGGTCGACGAACACGTCTCCTCGCTCACCGGCCGACTTCTCGATGGCCGTGTTGAGCGGTTCCAGGACGTCGTCACGGAGCCAGTCGAGGTCCCCCGGGGTGACCGAGCCGAACTGCTCCAAGTCGTTGTAGTTGCACTTGGCCGTGTCCTGGGGAATGACCGCGGGATAGCCGACGGTCACGACCTTGGCCTGTGGGGCGCGCTCGTGGAGGGTGGTGAGCATGTCGTCGTAGTCCTTGCTCACCTTGGCCAGCCGGTCGGGGATGCTGTCGGCCAACTGCTCCCGGCAGGGCGTCCCCTCGCCGCCGCTGCCAATGCCCAGTTGCAGACAGGTGCGGAGGACGTCGCCGAACCCGAGGGTGTTGCCGCCCACGCCGACGGTGACCACGTCGGTGTCGAGGCTCACCGCCCTGGACTGGGGAGGCACCGGGGGGAACGGGTAGTCAGGGTCCTCGGAGAAGGGCGGCAGGTGGTGGCCGATCGGCTCCTGGGCGTGGAAAGTGATGTCCTCGATGGTGGCGGCACCGCAACTGACGTTGGTCAACTCGACCAGTGAGCCGAGATCGCGGTCGATGACCTGGGGGTAGGACAGGTCGGTGCGCTCACAGCCGTCACGGGGCACTTCGAAGGTGTCGCCCGCCGCCGCGATGACTCCGGCGGTGTAGGAGTCGCCCAGGGCGACCCACTCGTACGCGGCCGCCGCGGCTGCCGGGCTCGCGCCGGCGAGTTGCGCGGGGGCGAGGGCGCCTGCGGCGAGAGCCACGGCGGAGCCCAGAACGGCCAGTCGAGTGCGTACGTTTACCACGAATCCTCCAGAGATACGGTGTTGATCGAGCGACGACCGTATAAAGAAGATCACTCAACGCACTAGATCCAATGCGGACAGTTATCACTCTTCGATCTTCAGGTTCCTTGCGGCCACTGGCGGCGCGTTCCGATCAGATGGGTTCGATATGCGAACCACTCGCGCCCCACTACGGGCAGATCCGGAACGGTGTTTGATCACTGCCATGGGTTTCCCCGGCTAAACCGTCGGATCCCGGCCTGCCCCGTGATCCCCGCCCGCTGTCCTGTTTCGCGCTCACCGGCCAGAGCGGCGCGAGGTCGCCCAGGACCAGGCGACGCTGACGTACGCGCCGCCCCGGTGTGTCGACGACGGCAACCTCGTGTGGGCGGGCGGCAGTCGGAACGGTTCACCTGTGTCACAGAACGTCGACAGCGACAACCGAACAGACGGGTTCTCCTCTCTTGGCGTGCGGACCGGCAGCAACCGTCCACCGCACTCACCAGCCAAGGAGATATCCACCATGTCCGAGTCATCCGCTCCTGTGATCCGCCGCCTTCGCGGCCGGGCCACGGGACTCGTCGTGGCCGGTACGGCCCTCGCTCTCGCCGCCCCGCTCCCGGCGACGGCGGCGGCCGGCCCGCCACCCGCCACCCTCGCGGCCGACCCGGTCTCCGTCCTGTCGTACACCGCCAAGGAACGCCGGGAGGCCCTCGCCTACTGGACACCCGCCCGTATCAAGGCCGTCGGGAAGTCCGTGGACCTCGGCCCGACCGGGCCGAAGACCAAGCCCTGGCGGGGCACCGCCATGAAGACGGTGGGGCGGGTCTTCTTCGTCAACGCGAACGGCGCCGACACCTGGTGCACCGCCACCGCGGTGAAGAGCGCCAACAAATCCACCGTGATGACCGCCGCGCACTGCGTACGCCGGGGCGCCTCTGCCCCCAACACCCACAGCACGATGGTGTTCGTGCCCGGCTACAGCAAGGGCAAGCAGCCGTACGGCGCGTTCGCGGTCCGTACCGCCGTCACCCCGCGCATCTGGGAGAAGGAGTCCGTCAACGATATGTCAGCACTCGCCGTCGACACCGGCAAAAAGGGCCGCAAGCTCACCGACGTCGTCGGCGGCCAGAGCATCGCCTTCAACCGCGCCGTCGGCGGCACCATCACTTCCTTCGGCTACCCCGCCACCCGCCCCCAGCTCGGCGAGGAACTCCTCCGCTGCACCGGTACGGCGAAGAAGGAGATCGGCATGCAGGCCATCCCCTGCGACATGACCGGCGGCGCCAGCGGAGGCCCCTGGTTTGCCGACTTCAACGCCACCACCGGCAAGGGTGTCCTGGTCTCGGTCAACAGCTCACTGGATTCCTTCACACCGACCAAGATGTACGGAGAGGTACTGCGCGCCACGGCCAAGAAGGTGTACGACCGAGCCCAGCGCGCCTGACCCGGTAACACGGGCGGCGCCGGGCAGGCCACCGACAGCGCCGCGGCCCGACGTCACCGGATGACGGCCGCCGAACGCGGACACGGCGACGC
>NZ_JBSGUP010000921.1:0-2472 GCF_053607985.1 Streptomyces sp. NPDC055078 | reverse complement strand
GAAGGGAAGCGCTGCGTCACCCACGTCACCAGCACCCGACAGACGGCCGGTGACCTGCGGCAACGGCGGTGACGCAGACCCCGGAATCCCGCGTCACCCCGCGTCACCCGCGTCACCCCGTGACGGAAGCCTGCGTCACGGGTGACGCACCCCGAACCCCGCTGCGTCACCGAAAACCGCAGGTCAAGAGCCTGATTGACGCAGATGACGCGGTGACGCAGAAATCCCAGCTTCGGACAGACCCAGAACCGGAGCTCCCGCAGTCGCAACCCCTACGTCGTGACGTACGGACCGTGGGCGGCTGAAGGTCGCCCGCCCAAAGGGCGGTCCCCGCGCTCTTCCCCCCTGCTAGACCTAGCAGGGGCGGCTGCTAGGTCTAGCACCCCCACTAGCACCCCAAACCCACCCTGACCAGCGGACTAGCGCCTAGCAGGCACCCCCGCATCTCTCACATTTCTCGTGTCCCACTGGGGCCCGGTGGGGCCGTCATGCTGCTAGACGCCGGGCGACACGTAGCAAACGGCCTTAGCAGATTTCGCATCTCCGTAGACGTGAGTCGTTACCCCGAGTTTCTGCCACCCCAGACGCTCATACAGTCGAATAGCAGCCGTGTCCTTTTCCATCACATCGAGGACAAGACGGATTCCGGCTCCTTGTGCGTGCTCAGTTGCTGCGCATACAAGGAGCGCTCCGACCGTGTTTCCGCGCGCCTCCTGTAGGACGAAAAGGCGAGCCAAGACGGCAGTTTCTTCCTTAGCGCCTTCCCCTTGTTGCAGCCAGCAGGAAACCGCATCCTCTCCGTTGGGGCGACTGATGGCTACGTGACCAACGATTCGCCTATCCACTTCGGCAACCCATGCATGGATGAGACCAGGGGGTGTTAGCCACTCTTCGGGCTGATCCACCCCCTCTACCGGATAGCCATCCGTGGAATGGACCTCTACGAGAGCGGCAGCCGCTTCGAGGATATCGACCTCAAGTCTGGGTCGAATGACCGGGCCGCTCACCGGGTAGGTTCTCTGACTCACTCTTGACCTCCTGATTCCTACTCGACGGGTGCGTTGTAGCTCAACCCATTCATGTCTGCACGCATGACGAACTGCGTCACTTCGAACGGTTCACCCTGCTGGTCAAGGCTCGTGTGAAGCACGTCGAGCACGGGAACGCCCCGTGGGAGCTTGAGGTACTGGACTTCCTCTGATGTTGGCATTCGGGCTGTGACTTCATCGTTGATGCGAACGACTGTGTGGCCCTTGTCTTCGAGGATGCCGTGGATTCCGAAGCGATGCGGCACCTCTGCTTCAAGTAGTCCCGTTCCCTGAGCCAGAATCCACGGAACCCAGGTTGTGACGCGATAGACCGGATCATCGTCTGCCCAAAAGACGTTCTCTCGACGCAATACTGACTTTCCCTTATCTGAGACCTTGAGATTCTTCGCTAGCTCCTTCTCCGGCTTCACTCGCTCAATACTGAGCACCTGGAAACGGCCGGTCTTTCCCTGCTTGGCGCATTCAAGCAGGAACGGCGAGAGGCCCAATTCTCGATACTTTGGTGAGTATCTGTCGCTACCCAAGCGGAGAAGTGGCTTCCGTTCCCGCACGAAGACGCCACGCCCCCATTCGGCGGTGACGATTCCCTGTTGCCCCAGGATCTTCAGCGCCTCATCGACGGTATTGCGAGCGACACCATACAACTCTGCTAGTGCCCGCTGTGAAGGCAGTTTTGCACCCGGGGGGTACGTCCCGTCTTCAACCTTCTTGCGTAGATCTGTTGCGATCTTGCGGCTTGCAGGCTCTTCCCTGTCCGGCTCGCTCCGCATCGTGCATCACCCTTCGTTCCTTCTGTACCCCATCTGGCTCTGACCAGTTTACGACCTGGTTTGAGCCAGTGAGCATTGCGGGGGTTGACGGCTACTGGCTTGCGCCAGTAGAACTGGCTCAGGCCAGTAACTGGCTCAGGCCAGTCGGTCTGAGGCAGCAAAGAGGCGCGGTGCCAGCGGCCAAGCAAGGACACCGCGCCCTACCCAGAAGGGGTGTCTCCATGATGCCTGGAATGCTTGCGGTTCGTTCGGTCCCGGGTCCGGTGGGCCGCCGTGTGGACGCGTTCGGTGACGTGGACAGGAACGAGCCGGTGCGGATCGCTGTGCCGGTGACGGCGTACCTGTCGTTCGCTGAGCTGCTGACGCTGCTGGTGTACACGCCCGCTGTGGACTTGGAGTACGGCGATCTGGCCGACGACGACGCCGTGCGGGAGGCGCTGCGGTTCGCGCTGGCGTCCGAGAGCCTGCTGGGGCTGGCTGAGCGGGTCGGGCGGACGATGGCGGCCTACCGGGGTGAGCTGCCCCAGGGGCGGGGGGTGCCGCCGCTGGAGTACATCCGGTGCGTGGCCGCCGCTGTCACCCGGGTGTTCGGGGTGTCCGCGTGAGCGCTGCGGTAACCGCGCTGTTCGCGCACGTCGCCGGGGGTACGGCTG
>NZ_JBSGUP010000920.1:0-2480 GCF_053607985.1 Streptomyces sp. NPDC055078 | reverse complement strand
GCTTTCAGCCCGTCCGGCGATTGACGACACGGCCGAAGGCCGTACATGGGGTCCGGGGCCTGCCCCGGTTACGGGAAGGGCGGGGCAGGGGAACCGGCCCGCCGCAGGCGCGGGACACGGTCGAGGGTCTGGGCCCCGGAGGCAAGCGTTCCGGCCGGGCGCGGTCGGCGGCGTTTGCCGGGTGCGGCGCCCCGGGCCCCCGGAACGGGGCTGGGCACGCCTCGGGCGGGGGCGGGCGCTCCGGCGGACCCGGGTGGAACGGGGCTGGGCGCGCCCGGGGCCGGGGCGGGCCGGGGCGTGCCGGGGGCTGAGGCGCCGCGGGCACCGAGCCGTCCGGCAGGCGTCAGAAGCCCGGGCCGCCCGCCTTGTCCGCCACCGCGGCCAGCCGTCCCCAGAGCAGATCCGCCAGCGACCCCACCAACTCCGCCCGCGAGCAGGGCCGTTCCCCCAGCCACCAGTCGCCCGCCGCGTGCATCATGCCGACGATGCCGTGCCCCCAGACCCGCGCCAGCCGCTCCCCGTCCGGGCCCAGCTCCACCCGGTCGTGGATCACCTTGGCCAGTTCCTCGCCGAGCCGCCGGAGCAGCGGCGCCGAGTGGCGGCCGACGTCGAACCCGGCCTCGGACTGCTGGGTGTCCTCCGCGGGGTGCATCAGAAAGCGGTAGACCTGCGGCCGTGCCTCGATGGCCGCGAGATAGGTGTCGAGGGTCGCCTCGATCCGCTCGCGCCGGTCGGCGGGCGCGTCGAGCGCAGCCCGCAGCGAGGCGAGCAGCGCGTCGGTATGGCGCTTGGCCAGCGCCCGGTAGAGCCCGCCCTTGTCGCCGAAGTGCCGGTACAGAATGGGCTTGGTGATACCCGCCTCGGCCGCGATGGCGTTCATGGAGGCATGAGGTCCGTCCCGGAGCACCACCCGGTCCGCCGCTTCGAGCAGTGCCCGGCGGCGCTGATCGGCCGGCCGATCCTGGTCGGAGGACTGCTTCGTGGTCTCCATCGGTGTTTCTCCCCGCCCGTGCGATTGCGTGACGCCTGCGCAAAGTAACACCCCCCGCGTTCCGCCCGGGTAACCGCCCATGGCTGGTTGACATGCTCTACCACCCGGTAACAGACTGCGGTTACCGCAAGTAACGCCCTGGGTGGCATGGCAGCGCAGGAGGGGACATGGCCGAGTTCACGTTTGAACTCAACGATGACCAGAGGCAGATCCGTGACTGGCTGCACGGCTTCGCCGCGGAGGTGATGCGCCCGGCCGCCGCCGAGTGGGACGAGCGCGAGGAGACACCCTGGCCGGTCATCCGGGAAGCGGCCAAGGTGGGCATCTACTCCCTCGACTTCTACGCCCGGCAGTTCTACGACCCGACGGGCCTCGGCATTCCGATGACCATGGAGGAACTCTTCTGGGGAGACGCCGGAATCGCGCTGTCCATCGTGGGCACCGGACTCGCCGCGGTCGGTGTGCTCGCCAATGGCACGGAGGACCAGATCGGCACCTGGATTCCGCAGATGTACGGCGACCCGGACGATGTCAGGGTCGCCGCCTTCTGCTCCTCCGAACCGGACGCGGGCTCCGACGTCGGCGCGATGCGCACCCGCGCGGTGTATGACGGGGCCACCGGCGAATGGGTCCTGGACGGCACCAAGTCCTGGGCGACCAACGGCGGGATCGCCGATGTCCATGTGGTGGTCGCCGTCGTCGACCCCGGGCTCGGCACCAAGGGCCACGCGTCCTTCATCGTCCCGCCGGGCACCCCCGGTCTGTCCCAGGGGCAGAAGTTCAGGAAGCACGGAATCCGTGCCTCCCACACCGCGGAAGTCGTCCTCGACGGTGTGCGCGTCCCCGGGGACTGCCTCCTCGGCGGCAAGGAGAAGCTCGACGAGCGCCTCGCCCGGGCCCGTGAGAGGGCCATCCCGGGCGACCCCGGCGACGGCGAGCGGATCAGGAACGCGGCGATGGCGACCTTCGAGGCGTCCCGCCCGGCGGTCGGCGCGATGGCGGTGGGCACCGCCCGCGCCGCGTACGAGGTCGCGCTCGACTACGCCACGACCCGCACCCAGTTCGGCCGGCCCATCATCGACAACCAGGGCATCGCCTTCCAGCTCGCCGATATGCGCACCCGGATAGACGCGGCCCGGCTGCTGGTGTGGCGGGCCTCCTGGATGGCGGCGAGTGGCCGGCCGTTCACCTCGGCCGAGGGTTCGATGTCCAAGCTGTACGCCGGCGAGGCGGCCAAGGAGGTCACCGCGCAGGCCATCCAGATCCTGGGCGGCAACGGATTCAGCCGTGACTACCCGGTGGAGCGGATGCACCGGGACGCCGCGATCTTCACCATCTTCGAGGGAACCAGCGAGATCCAGCGGCTGGTGATCGCCAGGACCCTCGCGGGTATGCCGATCCGCTGACCGCTGACCGCTGACCGCAGACAGCGACCCGCAGCCGGCCCCGGGCGGTGCGGGAGCGGCGGCGGTGCGGGAGGCTCCGTCCC
>NZ_JBSGUP010000919.1:0-2480 GCF_053607985.1 Streptomyces sp. NPDC055078 | reverse complement strand
CGGCACGCGGCGGGTGGAGTCCGCTGTCACTTGGCCTTGTCCGCGGCCTTGGCGAGCGCGGCGACGTAGTCGTCCAGGACCCAGGAGATCGACAGCGGCGTCGGGTTGGCCGCCGTCGCGGCGGGCGAACTGCCGGGCAGCAGATGCATCGAGCCCCGGTCGATGGCGGGCACCTTCGACAGCAGCGGGTCCTTGCGCAGCGTGCCGGCCAGTTCGCCCTTGTCGTCGCCGTAGCCGGTGATGATGTCGACGTCGTCGAACACATCGATCTGCTCGGCGCTGCGGGTGAGGACGAACTTGTCCGTGCCCTTCGACGCCTCGGCGACACTGCCGGGGATCTTCAGGCCCAGGTCCTGGAAGAACAGGGTCCGGGTGTCGTGGGCGGTGTAGAAGCCGACCTTGCTGACGTCGCCGGGGTCGACATGGGTCATGAACATCGCCGACTTGCCCTTGAGCTGCGGGTACTTGGCGACGGTACGGCTGATGTCACCCTCCAAGTCCTTGATCAGCTTCTCGCCCTCGGGGGCGAGCCCGATGGCCTTGCTGTTCGTCCGCACGACCTCCCGCCACGGCGTCGCCCACGGGGCATCCGGGTACGTCACCACGGGCGCTATCTCGCTGAGGGTGGTGTAGTCCTGCTTGGTCAGGCCGGAGTAGGCGGCGAGGATGACATCCGGCTTGGTGTCGGCGACGGCCTCGAAGTCGATGCCGTCGTTCTCGTCGAACAGGACCGGTGTCTTCGCGCCCAGGTCCTTGAGCTTCTTCTCCACCCAGGGCAGCACCCCGTCGCCGTCGTCGTCGCCGAAGTCCGCGGAGGCCATGCCGACGGGGACGACGCCGAGCGCCAGCGGCACCTCGTGGTTGGCCCAGTTCACGGTGGCGACGCGCTTCGGCTTCTGGGGGATGGTCGTCTTGCCCAGGGCGTGCTCGACCGTGAGCGGGAAGGTGGCCGAGGACGACGGGGAACTCTTCTTCCCGTCGTCGCCGTCGCCGCTGTCGCTGTCGTCCCCGGCGGACGAGGAGCCGCCGCAGGCCGCGAGGGTCAGGAGAGCGGCGGCTGTGGCGAGCAGCCGCAGGCGATGTGAACGCATGATTGTCTACCCCACTGGTCCGGATACCAGGTGCCGGTCCTCGCACGCCTCGGTCCCGGGATGCCGTCGTGGAGTGTGTGCACCATGCTGAGCGCAAGCGCTTAGGTAAGGCTTGCCTTGCTCACTGTAGGAGAATGCCGATCACTGTCGCAATCGATCCTTTGCGACATCCGATGTAGTGATCGGGACACCCGCCCGCTGGGGACAGGGGGATCGTCCCGGCCGTGGCCGGAAGGCATCGGCGCTCGGGAGGCCGCTCAGGAGGCCCGGAATGTGCCCGGGGTGAGCCCGGTCGTCCGCCGGAAGGCCGCCCCGAAGGCGCTCGCCGACCGGTATCCGACCTCCTCGGCCACGGCCTCCACCTCCCAGCCCCGGGTGAGCAGAGCGACAGCGTGCTGGGCCCGGACCGAGGCGATCCAGCGTGCGAAGCTGGTGCCCGTCTCCGTGTTGAACGCGCGGCTGACCGTCCGCGCGCTCACCCCCAGCTCCGCCGCCCAGTCACCGAGGGTGCGCTCGTCGCCCGGATCCTCGCGGAGCGCCTCGGCGATCGGGCGCAGCAGGGCGGACGCCGGGGCGTGCACCAGCAGTGCGCGCGGCGACGGTTCGAGCACATCGAGAACCATCGCCTCGGTGGTCGCCCGCGAGGCGGGCGAGAGCCGGGACTCGCCGAGCCGCTCCAGCAGCAGCCGCAGCAGCGGAGTGATCTCGACGGCCACCGGCGCCTCGGAGATGGACGGCGTGGTGGGGAAGCCGAAGAAGCTCGCCCGGAACCAGGTACCGGCGACCGCCGACCCCGAGTGCAGTGTGCCCGCGGGCATCCACAGACCGAGCGCGGGCGTGATCGTCCAGACCCGGGCCCCGACCACGGCCGTCGACGCGCCGCGCTCGTTCCAGAGCAGTTCATGGAAGGGGTGGGAGTGCTCACCCCAGGTGGTGTCCTGCGCGACGACCTCGTCGTATGGCTGGATCGCGAACGGCATCGGCACCGCGCCCGCGGCGATCACCGGCAGCGAACGTGTTTCCCGGGCGGCGCGCGGGGTCCCTGAGGCACCGGAGGCGCCGGTGGTCCGGGAGGCACCGGAGGAGCCGGCGGTCCGGGGACCTCGCGCCGCGGGTGCCCGGGGCCCGGTGGCCGGAGCGGAGCCGGGTGCCGCCGTGGCGGATGGGCGGTCCGCGGTGGCGGGGCAGGGTGCGGTCTGAGGACGGCGGGACGGCATGCCCTCACCCTAGAGGGGCCCGTCCCCGGAGACGGGCCCTGTCTCCGGCGAACGTCGGGCGAACGGCGAACGGCGAACGGCGAACGGCGAACGGCGAACGGCAGGCGGTCGGCGTCAGGCGGCGGGCGTCGGGCGGTCGGCGTCAGGCGGCGGGCGTCGGGCGGTCGGCGTC
>NZ_JBSGUP010000918.1:0-2480 GCF_053607985.1 Streptomyces sp. NPDC055078 | reverse complement strand
GCCTGATCTGGCGGCCCCGGCGGGGAGATCAGAGAACGGCGCTCACGGCGTGGCCCAGCCACTGGGGGACGTTGCAGCTCACCGCGTTCCCCGCCTGCATCGTTTTGGCGGCCTTGCTCCTGCCCCTGACGATGTAGCTCTCGGGGAAGCGCTGGGCATTCATCTGCTCGCGCCACTGGAGCATCCGGAAGTGGCAGTTCTCGATGTCCACAGCGGGCCGGAGAAGACCGGCTGAGTCATGGGTCGAGAGGGTGTGCAGCGGCTCCGAGACCTGTTTGGGAGTGGATCCCTTCCGGAAAGGGATCACCAGACCGTGGTGATTGCCGCCCGCGGTGACGGTCGCCAGAGGAGTGGCGGCGGGCGCCGCAGACCCGTGGTTTCGGAGGGTGACGACGAACGGCGGAGCAGCCAGACCCGGAGTGGTCGCGTACGCGAAGGCACCGGGCGGGACGACCAGGCCCTCGCCCACCTTCACCGTGCGGACGGGTAGAGGGGCGAGATCCGGGCGGAATGCGCGGCCGTCGTGACCGCTGTGGTTGACGGTGATCACCGACGGATCCGCCGGGAACATCTCCAGCCCGGCGGCGATGCGCGCCATGGTGCTCTCGGCCAGAGGCTTCTTCCGGTCCCCGATCCGGGTGCCCAGGTGAGTCCAGTCGATGACGCTGGCGGCTGGGCTCACGTAGGGCTCGACGATCACCCCGTCGTCGTGGTTCGGGCAGGTGTAGTCGTACTGCTTGGCGTATTTGCCGATCCGGGTCTCCTGGTACCCCTGACGCCATGTCTGCTGGGCGTAGACGTCTTCGGTGCAGTCCTCACAGTGGGCCAGGGGCCGGGGGGCTACGTCGGGCAAGCGGATGCCCACCTTGGTGAAGACGATGTAGAGCCGGTCCCGCCACTGGGGTGCGGCGGGGTTGAGTGCGTCACCGATGTGAGCGGAAGAGACGCAGATGATCTGGTAGTTGTAGCCCAGTTGCACGAGACCCTTGAGCCACCAGTCGAACAGAATCCAGTCCGCGAACTCGATGACGTTCTCGATCAGGATGGCCTTGTATTGGTGGACTTCGGCGGCGCGGATGACGTCGTACGCGGTGGCACGTGTCCGCTGGAAGGCGGCGTCGGGCAGGGCGCGCAGCTCTTCTTCTGAGAGGCCCAGGGGTTTCTTGCTACGACGGCGTCCTCCTGCGGGAGATATCTCGGTGCAGATGGGGGACGCCCACAGCACATCGGTCTTCGGGAGCCTGCGCATGTCGTAGTTCGAGACGTCCGCGCAGAGATGCTCGGCGTACGGGTGGTTCGAGGCATGCGTGTCAATCGCGGTCTGCCAGTGATTGGCGGCCAGCTTCAGCTTCCAACCGGCGTTCACCAGTCCCGTGCTGGCGCCGCCCGCGCCGCAGAAGAGGTCACAAAAGGTGATGCTCAAGGTCAGTCCTTGCGCTCAGGGTGGTGGAGTGCGCCGGGCCCGGTTGCCCTCCGGGCCCGGCACTGGAGTGCGGCAGTCGAGCCGTGAGCGCTACCCGCCGTACGCCTGGCAGGCGGTGACCTCGGAAAGCAGCAGACCGGAGATCCGGTTCAGGACCTCTGCCGGTACCTCGACGGACTTCGGGGCGGTGCCGTCCAGCTCCGCGACAGTGATCAGCGCACTTCCGACCGGGCCCAGATCAGCCTGGTGGCGTCGCAGGCTCACCAGCTCTTCCAGCAGCCACGCCACTGTGCCCGGCGCGGTCGCGTCCTGCTGAACGGGGCTGCCCAGTGGGTGACGGCCGCCGTAGCGGGCCATGACACCGGTGACATACCGCGTCACGCAGTCGGCCATCAGGTCCGGGTTGCCCCCGCCGAGGCTTCCGCCCCGGGGGCGGCTCTCCGGCATGGAGTCGTACACGACGGCGATCTGGATATCGGGCGCGTTGTGCGAGACATGCCAGCCCTCTACCTGCTCCCTGCGGGGCGGCAGGAACTCGCCCGCGCCGATCAGGAGGAACGTGCCATCGGGGAGATTGATACGAATCTGAAAGCCGCCTCCGCCCTCGGCGACAATGAGCTGCGCGTCAAGCCCCCGCCCACGAAGAGCATCGATCACACCCTCGTACTGCGGAGCCATCTGCTGCAACGAGTAGGCGTAGTCGATGACGAACTGAACCAGCGGAATGTAGTCGCCGGACCAGTCGAGATAGCCGCACTCCCTCTTCGAAGTACCGAGGAAGGTTCGGAGCTGCCAGAAGATCCGGGGCCGTCCAGTGTTGAGACCGCTGGTGAGAACCAGCCGATCGAGGCTGCTCGGCAGGGTGACGACCAGCTGGTTGCGGCTTTCGGTGAGCTGCGCATGCAGCTTGGCGTGTGTGCGCACGGCGACGCACAGCTGGGGCATCGAGACGAGATCCACGTGCTGTTCCTCCTGGTGGTGGAGTGGGTGGCGGGGGCTTGCCCTGCCCCGCCCTTACGTAGGTAAATCTATCGAATATGGGCAGGGAAAACAACCC
>NZ_JBSGUP010000917.1:0-2490 GCF_053607985.1 Streptomyces sp. NPDC055078 | reverse complement strand
GGGCGGGGCAGCGCGATGACCCGGCTCGGTGACGGCGCACCTCCTTCTCGGGAGGGCCCGCCCCGCTCGGACGCCTTCGTCAGCCACTCGTCCCGGCGGCCCGGTCAGCCACTCGTCCCGGCGGCCCGCTCAGCCACTCATCCCGGCGGCCCGCTCGGCCACTCGTCCCGGCGGCCCGGTCAGGACAGTGCGGGGGCGACCTCCGACGCCGCCCCCGTCGACCCCCGCCGCAGCAGCCGTGCGGCGACCGTGACCGACGCGACCTGGCCGGGGTCCTCGATCGCCCGCAGCAGCAGGTCGATGGCGTCCCGCCCGATCCGCCCCGGGTCGAGGTCCACCGCCGTGATCGGGGGCCTGGCGTGCCGGGCGGCCTCGCTGTCGCTGAGCGAGGCGATCTGCAGATCCTCCGGAACGCGGAGACCCAGGGTCTGCGCCGCCAGGTTCGTTCCCAGGGCGAGAGAGTCCACGGTCGTGAACACCGCGTCGGGACGCGACGGCCGGGACAGGAACTCACGGGCCGCGGCATAGCCCGCGCCCTCGGTCAGCCCGCCCTGCTCCGCCGCGACCACCAGCGGCTCCGTCCCCGCCTCCCGGCACCAGGCCCGGTATCCGTCGATACAGTCCCGTACGTACGACGAGTCCGGCTCGCTCGCCAGCAGTGCGGGACATCCGGCGCCGGAGGCCCGCATATGGTCCAGCGCTTCCCGCACCGCCCGCGCATGGTCGTTGTCCACATGCGGGCGGCCCGGATTCTCCAGGTCACGGCCGACGGTGACGACCGGCTTGCCCTCGCTGTCCGCCAGCCGGAGCAGCGGATCCTGCGGCCGGGGGTCGACCACGATGGCGCCGTCGAACTCCACCGGCACCTTCGGCTCCCCATCGGTGACCGGTGCCAGCACCAGCGCCCAGCCCCGGCTCAGCGCGGCCCCCGAGGCCGCACTCATCAGCTGGACGAAGAACTCGATGTCCACCGCCGACCCCGGGGTGGACGCCGGGACCGATACCGACAGCATCAGGATCCCCGACCGGCCCTTCGCCAGACTCCGGGCCGTACGGTGCGGCTGGTACCCCAGTCGTTCCGCGACCTCGCGCACCCGCTTCCGGGTGACCTCCGGCAACCGCCCTCGGTCGTTGAGCGCGTCGGACACGGTCGTCAGCGACACCCCGGCCGCGGCGGCCACATCCTTCATGCCTACTCTCGCGTTGCCCATAACGAAACGATTGTACGCATGCACAACCCCTCAGCAGAAGCGCTTCTGTTACCGGGGGCGAGAACCGGCCACTGACGCCTCGCCGCCGCGCCGCTACCGCACTTGCCGGATGGACCCGGACGGACCCGGACGGACCCGGATGGCCCGGATGGCCCGGATGACACCGGTGGACCCCACCGTCCTCATCACCCGGCTCCGCGACGCGGTAGCGCGAGCCAACGGGATCGGGCGGACGGCTCAGTCGGCGGCCCCGGTGCCGGTGCCGCGTCCCCGCGCTACCCGTCGGCCAGCGCCCGCTTCAGCTCACTCCGCCGCCGGATGCCCAGCTTCTTGTAGGTGCTGGTCAGATGCGTCTCCACGGTCCGCCGGGCGAGGTACAGGAAGGCGGCGATCTCGGTGTTGGTGCGGCCGTCGGCGGCGAGCCGGGCGATGCGGCGCTCGCTGTCGGTGAGGGAGCCGGAGCCGGTGCGGGCGACGGCGGTGCGGCGGGCGCCGCTCTCGCGCAGGGCCTGTTCGGCGAGCGCCGACAGCCGCAGTGCCCCCAGGCGTTCGGCGCGTTCGGCCGCCTCGCGCAGGCAGTTGCGGGCCCGGGAGCGCTCCTCTGCGCCGTTCCCGGCCGAGGTCAGCTGCCGGCCCTGGGCGATGAGCGCGGACACCAGCTCCCACTCCGTGGCGGCGGGCGCGTTCCGCAGCAGTCGTACGGCCTCCTCCGTCAGCTCCAGCCCCCGCCGGCCGCCGGTCACCGTGCCGAGGACGCGCAGGGCGCGGCCCACCGTGCGGGGCGTGTCCCACACCCGGGCCAGGCGCAGTTCCTCCTCGGCCAGCACGAGCGCCCCCTCGGGGCTGCCGAGGGCGAGCCGGCACTCGGCGGCGGCCGAGCGCCACGGGGTGACCACCGGGCTCAGCACATCGCGGGCCGCCTGGCGCCTGCCGCACTCCAGGAAGTCGTGCAGCGCCCCGGTCGCGTCCCCCGCCGCCGCACGCTGCACACCCCGCGCGTACAGGAACCGGTTCAGCTCCCAGGAGTCGGGGGCCGCCCCCAGGTCGAAGCCGTCCGCGAGCCGCCCGGCCTCGGCGGAACGGCAGGTTTCCACGAGGGCGATCAGGGTGTGGGCATGCGCATAGGAGGGCCCGGTGTGCGCGCCGCCGGGCGGCTCGTCCGACAGCCGCGTGTACTGGCCCCGCGCCGCCGCGATATCGGCCCGTACGTTGAGCAGCGCCTCGTGCGTCGGGTGCAGCAGGTCGGGCCGCTGACCGGCCAGGCCGCGCTCCACGAGCC